>JBLMXE010000045.1:0-2792 GCA_050257615.1 Chlamydiota bacterium
GCGCCAGAAGATCTTGCGAATAAAGAACAGGGAGGGCGGCTGCGCCGGCCATCAGCTTGAGTGCGTCGCGTCGTTTCATTGAATCGGAGCCAAGCCGAGAGCCATTCTCTCCGAAAGGCCGTAGCAAGCCCGGCCAGCCGATTCCATTCTGGAGACCTCGGCAAGCTGTGCGCGCAAGATACTCCCCGCAAGCCGCCCAAGTCAAATACCTGCGCTTTCACATCATTACGTTTTGCTTCGTGCGGAGCCAGGAAATGGCTCGCGCCACGACCTAATAGCCAGTCGCCGCGCCCCCGCCAGCTCCCCCACCGCGTCGCCTTGGGGAAGAAACTCCATGGCGATGTAACCGCCATAGTTCAGCTCCGCCAGCTTGCGGAAAATGTTGCCGTAGTTGATCTCGCCCGTGCCCGGCTGGTGCCGCCCGGGTACGTCGGCCACGTGCACCAGTCCCAGCTGGGCGAAATTCTTTTCCAGGGTTTCTATCAGGTTTCCTTCCGCGATCTGCTCATGGTACAGGTCGTACAGAAACCGTACCTTGGGGTGGTTTACTTTGCGCACAATCTCGAAACCTTCACGCGAAGAAGTCAGGTAATAGCGTGGGTTCTCCTCCGGATCAATGTTTTCCAGCAACAGGGTGACGCCGCGCGGCTCCGCCAGCTCTGCGGCCCGCTGCAAGCCTTCGATGCAGCTCTGCTGCTGCGCTTCCCGGCTCAGACCTGGCACAGAGTTGCCGGAGAGCACAATCAGATTGCGGCACTCCAGCTTCTCCATGATGGGCAGCATTTCGGCCACTTCCTGCAGGAATTTCTGGCGCGCGGCAGGATCGGCGATTCCGCTGGAGAGCCCGGCGGTGGCGTCAAACGTAATCCCCAGCGAGCGTCTGCGCTCGGTGGCGCGGGCAAAATCCCCCGCCTGCCAGCTCCTGAATTCATCCACCAGTTCGACCGCGCGGTACCCGGTCTCGGCTACTTTTTCCAGCCGCTGCTCGAAGGGCAGCTTCCGGAACACCGTCCACAGCATCACCGACAGCTTGGGCGCGGGCCGTGTTTCTCTGACGGAACCGCTGGCCGTTGCTGCCGCCAGTCCCCTCGCCGCGGGTAACACCGCCGCGCCCAGAGCGGCTCGGGCGGCGGCGCTGGTAAACTCTCGTCGGTTCATGTTTGCCTGCTTCCCTTCCGCGAAACGACCCTACTGCCGGCGGCCGCCTTGCCGCAACTCAAAAAGTACACTTACTTTTTCTTGCGTTCCGAGTATTATGGCGGGCTCTGCAAAATCCAGGCGCGGCGCTTCGCCAAGCGCGATGCCGTCCGCGAACCGGGTTTTGTTTGCTTTCGATTCCTACGATCCAGGGGCTGGTATGCTGAAACGACTCACCATCTGCTTATCTTTGCTCGCCTTCCTTTCGGCGTTCTCTTTTGCCGCCGATTCTTCAGACCAGAACGCCTGCACCGGCGATCCCAGCCACTGGCGCCAACTTTACAACGGCAAGGACCTGAAGGGCTGGAAGCACGTCGGACCCGGCTACATGACGGTGGAAAAAGACGGCCTCATCCACACCCACGGCGGCATGGGCCTGCTCTACTGGACGGGAGGCAAAATCGGCAACTGCCAGCTGCGGGTAGTTTTCCGCATGCGCGACGAAAACGACAACTCCGGCGTCTTTATCCGCATTCCCATGGCGCCGACCGAACCGTGGATGCCGGTGAACTACGGCTACGAAGTCCAGATTGACAACCACCCCGAGCGCTCCAAACCGCCGGAGAACGAATACCACCAGACCGGCATGCTCTATTCACTCACCAAGCCCCTGGTGCCCCATGCCTGGAAGCCCGGCCCGGAGTGGAACACCATGGAAATCACCCTGGACGGGCCGCGCACCATCGTGGTGCTGAACGGCAAGAAGGTCACCGACTACAAGGAAGGCGATCCCGTGCCGGCCAAGAAATTTGATTTCGAGCCGGAGCGCGGATTGCGGCCCAACTTTGGTTATATCGGGCTGCAGAATCACAGCGACAACGACGTTGTGTTTTTCAAGGAAGTAGCCATCAAGCCGCTGAAGTAAGCGCGGTTAAACGTGTTCAGCAGGGATTAGCGGAGGAGAAGATTCGCCATGAAAAATGATTTTTCCCGTCGTAAGTTTTTGCAGACCAGCGCAGTGGCCGCCGGCGGCCTGCTCGCCGCCAACACCATCTTGCTCGATTCCGAGCCTCTCGCCGCGCAAACCAAGCCGGTGGCGCCCAGCGATCGCGTGCGCTTCGGCATGATCGGCATTGGCATGCAGGGTTCGGGCCTGCTCACCAACGCCATTACCCTGCCCGGCGTGGAGTGCGTGGGCGCCGCCGACCTCTACGACGGCCGCCACACCCTGGCCCGCGAGATCACCAACAATCCCAGCCTGCCCGCCTCCCGCCGCTATCACGACCTGCTGGAGCGCAAGGACATTGACTGCATCGTGGCCGCCGTTCCCGACCACTGGCACCGCCGCGTGGTGGCGGATGCCTGCAATGCCGGCAAGGATATCTACTGCGAAAAACCCATGTCGCACACCATTCCCGACGGCTTCGCTATGGTGGAGGCGGCCCAGAAGAACAACCGCATCGTGCAGATCGGCTCCCAGCGCGTCAGCTCCAACCTGGCCGCCAAGGCGCGCGAGATGTACCACGGCGGCGTTATCGGCGACATCGAAATGGTCGAGCTCACCCTGGGCCGCAACGATCCCACCGGCGCCTGGGAGTACCCGCCTCCCCTCGATCTTTCTCCCAAGAACCTCGACTGGAATACCTGGCTCAACG
>JBLMXE010000046.1:0-13281 GCA_050257615.1 Chlamydiota bacterium
GCACATCCGCACTCCCTTTCTTGATGTCATCCTGAGCGAGCGCGAGCCGAGCTTGCGAGGCGAGCGCGACTCGAAGGACCTTGCGTTCTCTTTTTTAAACTTTCCCGCGCTGCCCCCAACCATAAGGTCCTTCGACTTCTCTGCTCCGCTCCGGATGACAAACTTGAGCGACTTCCCAGAAGCTGCGAACTGCCTACTGACTCCCGGTTTTCCATTCTTCCATCATCTTCACAAAATTCTTGAATAAATAATGGCTATCGTGCGGTCCAGGCGATGCTTCGGGATGATACTGCACGCTGAACAGCGGCAGGTTGCGGTGCCTCAAACCCTCCAGCGTGTTGTCGTTTAAATCCATGTGGGTCAGCTCGACTTCGCTCTGCGGCAGCGAATCTGGATCCACGGCAAAGTTGTGGTTGTGCGCCGTAATCTCCACCTTGCCACTCTTCAACTGCTTCACCGGATGGTTGCCGCCATGGTGCCCGAACTTAAGCTTGTAGGTCTTCCCGCCTAGCGCCAGCCCGATGAGCTGGTGCCCCAGGCAAATCCCGAAGATGGGCACGCGCCCCATCAGCCAGCGAATGTTTTCGTGGGCATAGCGGCAGGGCTCAGGATCGCCCGGGCCATTGGAGAGGAAAACTCCATCGGGTTTCAGCGCCAGCACGTCTTCCGAACTGGTCTCCGCCGGCACCACCGTTACTCGGCATCCTTCAGCGCGCAACTTCCGCAAAATGTTGTGCTTGATGCCGTAATCGTAAGCTACCACTTCAAAGCGCGGTGGCGCATCCTTTACCCCCACTACTTCGGTGGGCTCGTGCGAGCGCTCTCCCACATCCCAGATGTAGCGCTGCTTGGTGCTGACCACTTTGGCCAGGTCGGTGCCGTCCATTTTGGGAATGTCGCGCGCCTTGGCCACCAGCTTCTCGGGGTCGCTCTCCAGCGACGAAATCACGCCCCGCATTACACCGTTGTCGCGCAGGTGCCGCACCAGGGCGCGGCTGTCAATATCGGAGATCACCGGAATCTTGAAGCGCTCCAGATACTCCTCCGCCACTTCCTGCGAGCGCCAGTTGGAGGCCACGCGGGAAAATTCGCGCACCACCAGGCCCTCGATGTATGGCCGGTTAGCCTCAATATCCTCAGGATTGGTGCCGTAATTTCCGATCTCTGGGTTGGTAAGGACGACTATCTGCCCGGCGTAGGAAGGGTCGGTGAAAATTTCCTGATAGCCGGTAATGGAAGTATTAAAAACGACTTCGCCGTAGCACTCGGCCTTCGCACCGTAACCTTTGCCCCGGAAGATGCGCCCATCTTCCAGCGCCAGGATTGTTTGCATTCTGACTCCGGCGGGTGGATTTTATGTATTTTATCAGCCGCAGGCGCGGCAAGAAAGAGAGCTGGCTGTGGATTTCCGCGCCTTTTCGTTAGCGCACTGTTCCCATCTTGTCTATGGGCCAGTATCCGAACACCGCTTTGCCGTAAATGTAGCGCTCATCCACCGGGCCGAAGTCGCGGCTGTCGTCCGACATGGTGCGATGGTCGCCCAGCAGAAAGTAATGGTGCGGAGGCACAACCATTTCCGGGTAGGAGCGCTGATCGGCGTACATGGTAGGAACATACGGCTCGTATAAACGCCTGTTGTTCACATAAACGCGCCCAGCAACGATGCGCACATGGTCGCCGGCCAAGCCGATCACGCGCTTAATGTAGCTCTTCGAAGGGTCCCGTGGATATCGAAAAACCACAATGTCGCCACGCTCGATTGGCTCCAGGTGGTACACGAACTTATTGATGAAGATGCGCTCCTGGTCGTCCAACCCGGGCATCATGCTGGTTCCCTCCACCTTTACCGGCTGGTAGAGAAAGATAATGATAAAAGCGGAAATGGCCAGGGAAATCACCAGATCGCGTACCCAGGCCGAGAGCAAGGGGAAGCTGCGAGGCGCCCGAGGCGGTCCCAATTCGGCTGTGGCGGTGCGCGCGGTTTGCAACTTCTCGAGCTCGGAGGACATGAACAGCTTTCTATTCTATTACGGATCACCGGCCAGCATCTCAGGGTTGCTTTCCCCGCAGCAGCAACGGGATAGGCACCTAGGTGTGTTTTCCTCAGCCACAAAACACGGTAGAATGTGCCCCTTAAGATGAGTTAAGGCGGTTGGCATGCGCAAACAGGTTCTGCTGTCGCTGTTCTTGGTGTTGGTGGCTCTTTCCCTTTCCGCACAGTGGAATTACCAGGAATCAGAGGATCAGCCGGGTCGTATTCCCGCTTATCACCCTTATCCCCCGAAAAAAGACGTGAAACTTCCCCCTCTGCTGCCGAAAGAAGCCCTGTTGGGGCCGGAATATCAGTATCCATTTCAGGCTCACGCCTATGAGCTGGCAGCCAAGATCCCAAAGATCATTTACCAGCAGCCCTGCTATTGCTACTGCGACCGCATGGGCCACAAGAGCTTGCACAGTTGTTATGAGGGCACTCATGCGGCGGAATGCGGGGCCTGTCTGAAAGAGCTCTACTACAGCTATGTAATGCACAAGAAGGGCAAGACCGCGAAGCAGATCCGCAAAGGCATCATCGCGGGCGAATGGAAGCAAATTGATCTGCAAACTGCCGCCTCGATCAACTGAAATGATTGGAGCTTCTCCTTGCCCTTTGTCCGAAGTTGACGCGGCCACGGGTTGTGGTTAACCTGCTGCCATCGCACGTATTGTTTTTCATGCCGGGAGGTGTCCCCAACCTCACCCGGGCGCACGATGGTGGCCCCGATGAAACGAAAAGACGCGGAAGGAAACCATAACTCGCAGAAAACAAAGCTGGTTGTTGGAAATTCAGGACGTGCTTTGCCTATGAATCGCGCCGCTCAGCCGAAACACTCCCTCAACGACGACCCCCGCTTCGCCCAAGCGGTACAGAATTACGAAGCTGGCCTGCGCGCCTTGCAGGAGCGTAAGTTTGAGAAAGCAAAGGGTTTATTTCAGAAAGTTGTGGCTGGCGGTAGCCGCGAGCTGGCTGACCGCGCCAGTGTGCACCTCAACACCTGCAACCAGCACCTGGAACGCACTGCGAGCACCAGCTTCAAGACCGTTGAAGAGCATTTCGACTACGCTATCTCCTTGATGAATCTGGGTGATTACATCGCCGCTCGTGAGCACTTGGACAAGTTGGCCAAGCAGGCGCCGCAGGCCGATTACATCCATTACGGGCTCGCAACTCTAGCGTGCCTTACGGCCCGTTACGAAGACTCCCTTCGCCATTTGGACGATGCTATCCGCCTGAATCCCAACCTGCGCTACCAGGCCCGCAACGACTCCGATTTCCAAAATCTTGCCGAAGACCCCCGCTTTACTGAGTTGCTCTACCCCGAAACGGGCACCGAATCCTCCCCTCCCCCTACTGCGTCGGAAAGGGACTAAGGAGCTGATGGAGTTGAAATCATCGCAGTCTGCAGCCGGTCACCCACCGGGACAAGGTAGTGTGCGGCCTTTGCAGGTGGTCGCCATGGGGGGCGGCACCGGGCTTTCCACCTTGTTGAAAGGGCTGAAACGGTACGTTCCGGGAGCCGAGCCCCAGCCTGCCGGCAGCCCGCGTCCCGTGGGCGAGCTCTGTGCCGTGGTGACCGTTACCGATGACGGAGGCTCCAGCGGGCGGTTGCGCAAGGAGTTCAACGTCCTGCCGCCAGGCGACATTCGCAACTGCATCGCCGCCTTGTCGGAGGACGAAGCCTTGCTCTCGCGCCTGTTCCAGCACCGCTTTCAAGCGGGAGCCGGGCTAAACGGCCACAGCTTCGGCAATCTGTTTCTGACCGCGCTGACCGCCATTACCGGCGACTTTGCCGAAGCCGTGAAGCAATCCTCCGCGATTCTGGCCACCCGCGGTCACATTTATCCTTCCACCACTTCCGACGTGCAACTGGAGGCGGTGATGGCCAACGGCACCCGCGTGCTGGGGGAAACCAACATCACGGCCAGCACGGAACGGATCGTGGAAATCCATCTGCGCCCGCCGGACGTGCAGCCTCTGCCGCAGACCTTGGAAGCCATTGCCCAGGCTGACCTGATCACCATCGGGCCGGGGTCACTCTTCACCAGCCTGGTACCCAATCTCCTGGTACGTGGCATTCCGGAGGCAGTGGCCGCCTCCAAAGCAGTCAAGGTATTCGCGTGCAACCTGATGACGGAGGCCAATGAGAGCCTGGGGTTAAGCGCCGCCGATCACATTCGGGTCCTGCAGGAACACGCGCGCACCCACATTGTGGATTACGCCTTAGTGAACCGCACTCCCGTCCCCGGCGACCTCAAGGCCAAGTACGCCGCTGAGGGCGGAAGCCAGATTGAAGTGGATGTTGGCGCCATCGAAAAGCTGGGTGTGAAGGTGATTCTGGGTGACTACCTGGAAACCGCGCAGGGCGTGGCCCGCCATGCCACGGACCGAGTTACCCGCGATTTGCTGGGGCTGGCGTCGCAGTCCGAGGCCGCGGCGAGGTAATTCCCTCAGGGGCTAAAGCCCCGCATTTATTCCAACCCAATTCGTGGGGCTGAAGGCCCACGCTTCCACGGCTGAAGCCCGCCGGTGCCACACCAGGCTGCCCGTGTTCTCGCCGTGAAGCAAAACGGGTATATTGAGGCCTGAATGACAAAAGCAAAAAACTCCAAGGGCAAATCTGGGACGGCCTCCGCTGCAAAGAAGAACGGCAGCTTCGCGGTGGCCATTCTGGCGGCGGGCAAAGGTACGCGGCTGAAGTCGCGTTATCCCAAGGTGCTGCACCATGTAGGCGGCAAATCGCTGCTGGCCCACGTGGTGGCAGCGGCCACCCGCATCTGTCCCGCCAGGGATGTTTATGCCATCGTCGGCCACGACGCGGAGCGGGTAAAAGAGGCTATGGCCGGCAGCGGCATCGGCTTCATCCTGCAGAAAGAGCAGCGCGGCACCGGGCACGCCCTGATGGTTGGGGAAGACGTTCTTTCACAATACGATCATGTGCTGGTGCTCTCGGGCGACGCGCCCCTGATCTCGGTCTCAACCGTCGAACAGCTGCGCGATTTCCACCTGGAGCAGGGCGCGGCCATGACCCTGCTGAGCGCGGTTATGCAGCGGCCCTACGGTTATGGGCGGATCATTTTCCGAGACGGCAGCCGGGAAGTTGACGCCATTGTGGAAGAAAAATCGCTTAACCCCAGCCAGCGCGCGCTGCAGGAAGTTAATGCCGGCTTCTACGCCTTCGCCAGCAAATCTCTGTTCACGCATATCCGCCAGTTGGGCACCGACAACAAGCACCACGAGTACTATCTGACCGACATGGCCGCCATTCTCGCCAATGCCCGAGAAAAAGTTGTGGCCTTGCAGGCCGCCGATGCGCATGAAGTGCTGGGCTGCAACACGCGGCAGGAACTGGCCGAGGTGGACGCGGAGTTGCGCATGAAGAAGTGCCAGCAACTGATGGACGAGGGTGTCACCATCTATCGGCCGGAAACCTGCGTCATTGATTGTGACGTCACGGCAGGCCCGGATACCGTCATCGAGCCCTTCGTGCAATTGCTGGGCGCCACGCAGGTAGGCGCCGAGTGCCGCGTCCGCTCCTACAGCGTGATCATCAATTGCGAACTGGGCGACGGCGTGCTCATCCGCAATGGCTGCGTCATGGATGAATCGCGCATCGGAGCACGAGCGGTGCTTGGCCCCTACACCCATCTGCGGCCGGGCTGCCACATTGCCGAAGGCGCACACATGGGCAATTTTGTGGAAGGCAAGAAACTGAAGCTGGGCAAGGGCTCCAAGGCGCAGCACCTCAGCTACCTGGGCGATGCCGAAGTGGGCGAAGGCGTCAACGTGGGCGCGGGCACCATTACCTGCAACTACGATGGCTTTGGCAAATATCCCACGGTAATCAGCGATGGCGCTTTCATCGGCAGCGACGCCACGCTGGTGGCGCCGGTGAAGGTGGGCAAGGGCGCTTATATAGGCGCCGCTTCCTGCATTACTGAGGATGTTCCGGAAGACGCGCTGGCCATCGGCCGCGGCCGCCAGGTCAACAAAGAAGGCTGGGCGCGGGAGAAGCGGGAAAAAGCAGGAGTCAGGAGTCAGGAGTCAGGGGTCAGCAAAAGCTAAGTTTCGAGTTTCAAGTTTCCCGCTGAATCTGGGTGTTCCCGAAACTTGAAACTGGAAACTCGAAACGGTTTGCGGGCGGGAGCCTGCCCTGAGCTTGCCGAAGGGGCGCCCGCGCCACAAGGTGTTCTCCTGGGACTCGGCGCCCGTTGTCAGAAGGTTTTTGCTGACTCCTGACTCCTGACCACTGACTCCTCGCCCTTAGGCATCATTCCCTGCCCTCATCTCCATCCAACTGAGGCTAGTCATCCTAAAATTGGAGGGAAACATATGCCAGAGGAAAGCAAGAGCAACCAGAAAACATTTCGCTGCGCCGACATGGGCCACAAAGACTGCAGTTGGGAGGTCAACGGCCGGTCGGAAGATGAGCTGATGCCGCAAATCGAACGCCACGGGCGCGAGCGCCATGGCGTGAGCAACCTGGATGAAGACGCACGGCGGCGGGTGCGCAGCAACATTCGCGACCGGGCAGCGTAAACACAAACGGACAATGAAGACGGGCGGCCTGCGGGCCGCCTTTTTCATTCCGGATGTTAGAATCGCGATTTTGAGGAGTGTCTGTGGACGGAAGCAATGGGCGTAGCGCGGCAGAAGAGCACTTCCTGGCCGGGCTGGAGCTATTCGCGGCGGGCGAGCAGGAGCGCGCCATCGCCGAGTACCAGCTCGCCCTGGCGGCCGACCCCAACTTTACCGACGCCATGCACGGCTTGGTGCGCATCTACCAGGACCTGGAGCAACTGGACGAGGCCGTGGCGCTCGCCCGCCGCACCTCGGAGACCGATCCCGAAGATGTGCTCGCTCACACCACACTTTCCATCCTGTATCAGAAAAAGGGCATGGTGTCCGAAGCGGAGGCCGAAGCCAACAAAGCGCGCATTCTGGGATGGAAACATCAGCTGCGAGCCCAGAAAAGCCGCTGTTAGCTGTTGGCTCTTGGCTGTTCGCTCTTGGCTCCAGGGCTAAGAGCTAAAAGCCAAGAGCTAAGAGCCGAATTCCATGAAGCTCAAGATTCGCCCGCTCACCTCCGATCTCTGGCCTGCGCTGGTGGACCTGTTCGGCGAAAAAGGCGCCTGCGCTGGCTGCTGGTGCATGTATTGGAGAATCGGCAATGCGTATCGCAAGCGGCCGCGCGAGGCCAACAAATCCGCATTTCGCAAAGTTGTGAAGAAAGGGCCGCCCCCGGGATTGCTGGCCTTTGATGGCGATCTGCCAGTGGGATGGTGCCAGCTTACTCCGCGCGACTCCGTGCCCTGGCTGGATCATCTATGGCGGCTCAGGCGCGCGGACGATGTGCCTGTGTGGTCGCTCTCCTGCTTGTATGTGCGCAAGGGCTATCGCCGGCAAGGCGTTACCTCTGCGCTGATTGCAGCCGCTGTGAAACTTGCCAAGAAAGCAGGAGCACCGGCGGTGGAAGCATATCCTCTGGATGGGGATTTGACGCCCAGCGCGTCAGGCACCGGCTACGCCTCAACCTTTGCCCGCCTTGGGTTCAAGACCGTTGCCCGCCGCTCGCCGCCGCGGCCGATTATGCGCCGGGAGCTGCTTGGCTGACTGGCAGAGTGAACAGCAGAGAGGCCAGTCAGCTATCCGCTAGATGTCGTACTTCTTCATCAGGTGGCGGAAGGAGCGGTAGGAAAGCTTGAGCATTTCGGCGGCGCGGGTCTGCACGCCGTTGGATTGGCGCAAGGCCGAGAGCAGGAGCGTGCGCTCAATATCGGCCACATAGTTTTCCATGTCCAGGCCATCGGCAGGCAAGGAATCGCCAAAGCCGTTCGCGCCGGCAACTGCCACGGTGGTCGTGCCGCCCGCACCCGCCGCAGCCGCCATCGCCTTCGCCTTGGGACGCTCCGCCGGCAGCTCGACCTGCAGTTCGTTGCTCGTTTCCAGGGCCACCGCCCGCTCGACGGTGTTTTCCAGTTGGCGGACGTTGCCCGGCCACTCGTAATCGGCTAGGGCCTCCAGCGACTGGGGGTTGATGCGCAGAATGCTTTTCCCTGCCGCCGGCGAGTATTTCTTTAGAAAATGATTGGCCAGCAGCGGTATGTCTTCGTGGCGCTCGCGCAGCGGCGGCACCTGCACGGGAATGACGCTCAGCCGGTAATAAAGGTCCTCGCGAAAGGCGTTTTCGCCGACCAGCTTGTCCAGATCGCGGTTGGTGGCGGAGATGACGCGCACGTCAATGGGAATTTCGGTAGTACCGCCCACCGGCCGTATGGTGCGCTCCTGCAGCACGCGCAGCAGCTTGACCTGCATGGCCACGGTCATCTCGCTGATTTCGTCGAGAAAGATGGTGCCGCCATCGGCCACCTCGAAGAGGCCACGCTTGTTCTGCGCCGCTCCGGTGAAGGCGCCTTTGACGTAGCCGAAAAGTTCGCTTTCCAGCAAGGTTTCGGGAAACGCGCCGCAGTTCACGGAAACGAAAGGTTCGCCAGCCCGCGGGGAGCACACGTGAGCTGCCCTTGCCACCAGTTCCTTGCCGGTGCCGCTTTCGCCGTAAATCAGGATGCTGCTGCTGGTGGAAGCCACGGTGCGGATGGTCTGCTTCAGCTTCTCCATGGCCGGGCTGACGCCCACGATGTTATCCAGCGAGTTGCGTGCGGCGGCGTCGCGCCGGTAGGCGAAGTTCTGCCGCCGCAGCGACACCTGCTGCAGGGCGTGCGAGATGGCCAGCTTCACCTCATCCATCAGCCCCGGCCCTTTGCGGATGTAGTCGAAAGCGCCGCCGGCCTTGACCGCCTGTATGGCGGCTTCGAAGTCGTCCACAGCGGTAATCAGAATGACCGCCGAGTCGGGCGAAACCTGGTGGGCGTGGCGCAGAACTTCGATGCCGTCAATGTTGGGCATCTTGATGTCGGTGACAACTACGTCGTAGAGCGCGCCATCAATTTTTTTTCGGGCGGCGTCACCGGAGTTCACGGTCTCCACGCGGTGGCCTTCGCGACGCAAGGCGATGTCCAGCACTTCGCAGATGGAGCGTTCGTCGTCGCACACCAGAATGTTACCCATGGCTCGGCCCCCCTCCTACGCCCACCGCCAAAGCATGTTGCGTTGCCTGATCTTGCTTTTCCACTCTCGCCCCTTCCGCTGCCACATCCGGACGCCGCAATTGCAGGGAAAACATCGTTCCCTGGCCAGGCACGGAACGCACCATGATCTTCCCCTCATGGGCCTGCACAATCTGGTAAACGATGGCCAATCCCAGGCCGGTGCCGCCCTCGAAGTGTCCCTGGAAGGGCTCGAAAATCTTCTCCATCTGCTGCTGGCTTAGCCCGTGGCCGCTGTCGGCAAAGCTGATCACCCAGTCTGGCCCCACTCCCCGAAGCGAAACATGGAGCGAGCCACCCTGGGACATGGCGCGCAGAGCGTTGCTGCACAGATTCCAAAACACCTGCTTGATCTTGTCGCCATCCACCAGGGCGGGCGCGCGTTCCACCTCAATGCGGCGAACGATCTGAATGCGTGAGGCTTCCGGCGGCGTGCTGCTCTCCAGCAGCGTGAGCGTGTCCTCAAGCAGCGGAATCAGATCCTGCTGCCGAAATTCATAGCGTTTCTCGCGAGCGTAGGCCAGGAAGTCGGAAATGATGTTGTTCAGCCGTTCCGATTCGCGGGTCACGATCTGCACCAGCGTTCTCTGCTCCTCGCTAAGGGTGGAAATGCCTTCCAGAACGCTCACCGAACCGGCGATGGAGGTGAGGGGATTCCGAATTTCATGGGCAATGGCCGCGGCCAGCCGTCCCACCGCCGCCAGTCGGTCGCGCAGGCGCACCTCTCGTTCCAGCCGGCGGATATCGGTCAGATCATCGAAGGTGTAAACCCAGCCCAGGCTGCCCCGACCCGGCACCACCAGGGGTGAAGCGATCACGCTGAAGGTCTTGATTTCCCCGGTCGCCGTGCGGTAGCGCACCTCGGTGTGGGCCGGCGCACCCGTGGGCGCGGGCAGCGGGTCGAGGAAGAGCTGCGCCATGGGCTTGCCCAGCAGGTCGTCTTCGCTCTTCTCCAGGAAAGTCTGGCTGGCGGGGTTGGCCAGCGTAATGTGCCCTTCCAGGTCCACGGTCAGAAGCCCGCCGCTGATGGAGCGAATTACGTTTTCATGCAGCGCCTGCAGGCTCTGCAGGGCGCCGCTGGTGTCGTGCAGCTGCACATCCACCTGGCGCAGGCGCGCGGTTAAGCGTCCAGCCAGGTAGGCGATGGCCAGATAAGCGCACAGGTTAATCAGCAGCAGGGCCAGCAGCATGTTGAAACCGGCATGGCTGGAGGAGTACGAGTGAATGACTCCGAAATATTCCAGCTCTACCACCGCCCCGTAGAGCACGAAGGCCATGGCCGCCGTGAGGTAGGCCCAGAGCTGAGGCAGCAATATGCAAGCCACCACAATGATCAGCGGGTAAAGGAAGTTGAAGGAGCTGTCAATTCCGCCGCTGACGTAGACCATGCCCGTGGTCAGGGCCAGGTCGGTAATCACCTGCAAGGCAGCCTGCGCCCGGTGCTCCCGCCAATAGGAGTGCAGGGCAATGTGGAAGACGGAAAGCGTGTACCACAACAGGATCAGACTGACGAATTCCCGCTCCGGCAGTTGGGTGGGAGTGAGGCGGGTAATGGCCAGTTCGATCCCCACCAGAAAGGTAATGATGAGGACGCGTACCTTGACCAGCCAGCCCAGCCAGGAGCGCTCGTCGAATGTGATTTCCGCAGCCATTACGTTCCTGCGCAGCGCGTTTACCCGGCCAGTTTGGCGATCATGGAGAACAGTGGCATGTAGAGCGAAATGACGATGCCGCCCACGCACACGCCCAGGATGCCGATGATGATGGGTTCCAGCATGGCCAGCATGTCCTTAGTGGCCGCGTCTACTTCGTCCTCATAGAAATCGGCGATCTTCTGCAACATGGCATCCATGGCGCCGGTGGCTTCGCCCACGCCGATCATCTGCGAAACCATGTTGGGAAACACTCCGCACTCCTTCAGCGGATCCACGATGGTGCGGCCTTCTTCAATGGCCTTGCGCACTTTCATCAGGGCCTGTTCCAGCACCGCGTTTCCCGAGGTGCGAGCGGTGATGGAGAGGCCTTCCAATATGGGAACACCGGACGTAATCAGAGTACCCAGGGTACGCGTGAAACGGGCCACGGCAATCTTGCGCAACAAGTTTCCGATGACCGGGGCCTTCAGCAACATGGCATCGAGCGTGTACTTGCCCTTGGGATGTTTGTTGATCTGCTTGAGACCGAACACAAAAGCCACGATGCCGCCGATCATTACCCACCAGAAGTGGCCCACAAAGGCGCTCAGGCCCATAACGATGCGGGTGGGAAGGGGCAGAGCCACGCCCAGGCCGGCAAACAGGTTGGCGAAAATGGGCACCACCCACTTGAGCAGCGCGGCTACGATCAGGATGGCGATGGTGATGACGGAAACCGGGTAGATCAAGGCCGACTTCACCGCCGAACGCAACTTCACAGCCTTTTCCACGTATTGCGCCAGGCGCTGCAAAATGGTGTCGAGAATACCGCCCGTCTCGCCGGCCTCAATCATGTTGGTGCTCAGGTCGTCGAAGATCTTGGGGAAACCGCGCATGGCATTGGCCAGCGTCGCCCCGCTCTCCACTGAAGCGCGCACGCCGGTAAGCGCCTTTTGAAACGCCGGATTCTCCTGGTTGGCGGCCAGGATTTCCAGGCACTGCACCAGGGGCAGGCCGGCGTCAATCATGACGGAGAACTGGCGGAAAAAAATCGCGATTTCCTTGGTCTTGACCTTGCCCGAGCCAAACGTGGGCAAAGCAAATTCCTTGCCTTTCTCCTTGATGGCTCTGGGGGTGATGCGCTCGCGGCGCAGTTGTGCCGCCAGCATCTCTTTGCTGCCCGCCACCCGCTCGCCTGCCACTTTCTCTCCGGAGGCGTTCTTGCCACTGAATGTGAAGACTGGCATGGTTTATTTCTTCCCTTCCCTGAACTTGTTGCGGTCTGGTCCCATAAACTCAGTGCTTGCCCGGCGCCGCCGCCTTCATGGCCTGCGCTCCCGCCGTGGTGCGGTTTAGCAGCCCCGCACCCCGGTTGATCATCTCCTGCAGTTCTTCCGGCAGGCTGGAGCGCTGCAGCGCCGTTTCCAGCGAAATCTGCCGGTTGGCGTAAGCGGTGGCCAGAGCCTGGTTGAAAGTCTGCATACCGAACTTCTCCTGTCCGGCTTGCATGGCGGAATAAATCTGGTGGATTTTGTCTTCGCGAATCAGGTTGCGGATGGCGGGATTGGGCACCATGATCTCCATGGCCATGGCGCGGCCCTGCCCGTCCATTTTCTGCAGCAGGCTCTGGCAGAGAATGCCCTCCAGCACCAGCGAGAGCTGGGCGCGGATCTGCGGCTGCTGGTGTGCCGGAAACACGTCAATGATGCGGTTGATGGTGGAGGCGGCGGTGTTGGTGTGCAGCGTGCCGAAAGTCAAGTGGCCGGTTTCAGCGATGCGCAGCGCCGATTCAATCGTCTCCAGGTCGCGCATTTCGCCGATCAGCACCACGTCCGGGTCTTCGCGCAGCGCCGCCCGCAGCGCGTCGGTAAATGACTTGGTGTCGGAGTGCACCTCGCGCTGGTTCACCAGACAGTTCTTGTTCTGGTGCACGAATTCAATCGGGTCTTCGATGGTCAGAATGTGCTCATGGCGCTCGCTGTTGATTTTGTCAATCATGGCGGCCAGCGTGGTGGATTTGCCCGAACCCGTGGGACCAGTGACCAGCACCAGGCCGCGCGGCTTATCGCACAGCTTGGAGACCACCGCCGGCAGCCCCAGCTGGTTGAACGACTTGATTTCGAAAGGGATGACACGGAACACCGAACCGGTCGCTCCGCGCTGGTTGAAGCAATTGGCACGGAAGCGCGCCAGTCCCTTCAAGCCGAAGGAAAAGTCCAGCTCCAGGTTCTCTTCGAAGCGGTGCTTTTGCGCGTCGGTCATGACGCTATAAGCGAGCTGCTTGGTATCGGCAGGCGAAAGCGGCGGCAGGTCCAGCGGCCGCAGGCTGCCGTGGACGCGTACCTGCGGCGGCGAGTTGGTGGTGATGTGCAGGTCGCTGCCTCCCATCTCCAGCATTTTTTTCAACAGCTCGCTCAGTGTTAGTGCCATGAGTCCTAGTTCCCTTTCCCTTAGTGAATGGTTTCGCGGGCTACCTCTTCCAGCGTGGTAATGCCCTGCATAACTT
>JBLMXE010000047.1:0-7062 GCA_050257615.1 Chlamydiota bacterium
TTCGCGACCACCGCCATCAGCCGCTGCCGCGCATTACCGAGATTGTGACCGCCGCCGTGGATGACTGGATCGGCGGGCGCGAGCAGCCCGATGACCTTACCCTGGTGCTGGCCCGCGCCCGGTAACCCAGTTCTCAGTTCTCGGTTCTCAGTTCTCAGAAGGGCCCCGTAACCTCAGTTCTCGATCTCGGAAAACCACCGCTCAGGGAACTGAGAACAGACGATGTGGTCTAGGCCGCGCGCGCAGCGCTCACGAGCGGCGCAAACAGCTTCCATTTGCCGCCAGGGCCTTCTAGTTGCGGCACCTGCTCATAGTTGTCGGCTTTGAGAAAATCGGACGTTTTGTGAACGGCCTCCTTGTAGGTTACGTTCCAACCGAGCGACTGCGCGGAGCGCCAGAAGTAGTAGGTGAGCGCGCCGTGGTAGTCGCCATCAATCCAGGCGTCGGCAGAAAGCTGGTTAGCGCGGCAGGCGGCGATGAGAATGGCCCTTTGCTTTTCAGCCAGCGACTTGGCCAGCACCTGCAGCGGGAGCTCCTTTTTCGGTTCGACCATGGTTAGGCTGCGGTTTACGCCCTTATCCGCAATGGTCGGTCCGGCGCGGTGGAAGATGTCGGGCGGTGGAACAATGAATTTGTCCCGGCGCGGCGTCGGCCCAAATTCTTTCAGGCCCGTCCCGGAGTGACAAGAATCCAGGATCACGGTTACGCTCGCGCCCTCGGGCACATTGGCAAAGGTTTTTCCCAGCTCGTCATCGGTGATGGGATCGTCCCAATTCAGATCGTAGGGGCAAATGATCTCGTCAAGATGGTCCTTAAGTTCGTCTCCGTCGCGGTCGCGGACTTGTGAGCCGTGGCCGGAATAATGGAACACCACCACGTCGCCGGGGAGCATATCGGAAGCCAGCCAGGCCAGGCGCTTGCGAATGTTGGCGGTGGTTGCCCTCTCATCGGTCAGCAGGCGAATGTCTTCCACGGCGAAACCATAGTTGTTTTGCAGATGCTGGCTGCTCATCAGCACGTCGTTGACGCATCCTTTGAGGTTGTTGGCAGGATCGGGATAGTGATTCAGTCCGACCAGGAGAGCACGTTTGGCATGATGTTTTTTCATTGCAGGTTCTCCTCTCGTAAGCTCTGGTGATTAAGGTTTAGACCGGTTTATAGCGAAGTCCTCCTCAGAGGCTATCTACGCGCACCAATTGGGGGAAGGCTAAGAAAGGTATGTCAGCAGTGCTAACAGCGCTAGACCAAGTGTGATCATGGATGCCCATCACGGCACTCCTAAGTGATTGGGCCCGAATGAAGCTGGCCAGCGTTTCGCATTGGCTGCTGGCGGCGATGGGACACTAAATTGACTGCTTTACGACGTGGGATCCGCGTTGTTACAGAGCAACTCTAGCACGATATTGCGGTCACAGCCTGCCTATATCTACTACGTTCCGACAAGAGAGTTTCCTTATGGGACGCGCTGACAGTGCTGCGATTGACTTCCTGGCGGATGGGTCAGGGCACGTCAGGACGCCGCCACTATCACTGATTTCCCGCCCATGCCTCACCGCGCCTGGTGACTCGCATCACAGCGGCGTGCTTCATAAAGGCTTGTAATCAATTCGCCGCCGAGCCCGGTGGATGCCGTGCTGGGCGACCCAAACGAGGTTACCCATGCCGCCAAGTGAACCCCTTTTGCCTTGCCCGTTCTGTAAAGGTCATGGGCAAATGTCGCGGTCTGAAATAGTTAGCCGCCTGGAAGATCCCGACCTGCCAGAAAAAATTGTTGCCGAGCTCAACCGCTCCGAAGAGGCGAGCGAGACGGTAGGGGTGGGCGCAGCCGGCAAGGAAACGGCGAACCCAGGCGACTTCGCCAACAAGGTACACGGCTGGAACAAGCAAGTGCTCTGGCGCCGCAGTTCGAAAGAGTAGCAAAACACCACAGGCTCGGCGAGGCCGGGACAAGAGGTTCCTGCTATGCCGGAAATGGAAGCTCAGGACGTCAAACCGCTGCTGGACCGGTTCGCCGATGAGCGCGCGAACCTGATTCCCCTCCTGCAGGAAATTCAAGCGACATTTTCTTACTTGCCGGAACAGGCGCTGCGTCGAGTAGCCCGCAAGCTGCAGATCCCAGTTACCCAGGTCTACCAGGTGGCTACATTTTATCGCTGCTTCAGCCTGAAGCCGCGGGGCCGCCACCTGGTGCAGGTGTGTCTGGGGACCGCTTGCCATGTGCGCGGCGGCGACTTGGTTCTGGAACGGGCACAGACCGAAACCGGAGCCGGGCTGACCGGCACCAGCCCCGACCTGGAGTTCACGGTGGAGCCGGTGCGCTGCCTGGGCTGCTGTGGGCTGGCGCCGGTCATGAGAGTAGACCGCGATACGTTTGCCCATCTGGAACAGGCCAAGGTACGCGGCGTTATTAATCGTTACCGTCCGCGCAAAAGGCCGCCCACCGCGGAGACAATCACGGCCAACTCGGCAAGGGGTGCGGCCGATGATTAGCGCAGCGCATCGCCTGGCCACCCTGGACGATCTGCACCAGGCCATGAGCCGAGGGCGCGACCTGCTTTACCCCAGCCAGCCAAAAATCATGATAGGCACGGCCACCTGCGGGCTGGCGGCGGGAGCGGAAGAGGTGCTGGAGGCGGTGCGGGAGGAGGTGGCCAAGAGCAAGCTGCCCTGCATCGTTGCCGAAACCGGCTGCATTGGCTGGTGCTCGCAGGAGCCGCTGCTGGACATCTGCATTCCCGGCCGGCCGCGCGTCACCTATGGACGCGTGAAGCCGGGCCGCGCGCGCGAAATCGTGCGCGCCATCCCGGAGGTCAAGCGCGAGTGGGCGCTGGCTATGATGCCGGGCGACGAAAACGCTCTCAACGGCGCGCAGGTCAACTACTGTGTGCCGCACGACGGCCACATTGACGGCCTGATTGCCTACAAAGATCTGCCGCTGTTCAAGCGCCAGCTGCGCATCGTGCTGCGCAACTGCGGGATCATCAATCCCGAAAGCCTGGAGGAATACATTGCCCGCGGCGGCTACCACAGCCTGTGGAACGCGCTGCGCAAGCACACCCCGGAAGAAATCCTGGCCGAGGTGCGGCGCAGCGGCCTGCGCGGGCGGGGCGGAGCAGGCTTCCTCACCGGCGTGAAGTGGCAGGCGGTGCGCGATGCCCAGGGAGAGCCCAAGTACATCATCTGCAACGCCGACGAAGGCGATCCCGGCGCCTACATGGATCGCGGCGTGCTGGAAGGCGATCCCCACAGCGTGCTGGAGGGCATGATCATCGGCGGCTATGCCATGGGCGCGCACGAAGGCATCATTTACGTGCGCGAGGAGTATCCCCTGGCGGTCACCCGCATGAAGCAGGCTATCCGGCAGGCGGAAGATGCGGGCCTGCTCGGGCAGAACATCTTCGATTCCGGTTTCGATTTTCAAATTCGGGTCGTCAAAGGGGCGGGCGCTTTCGTGTGCGGGGAGGAGACAGCGCTCATCCGCTCCATTGAAGGGAAAGTCGGGGAGCCGCAGCAGCGCCCGCCCTATCCCGCCCAGCACGGCCTGTGGGGCAAGCCGACCTGCATCAACAACGTCGAAACCTGGGCTAATATCCCGGTTATCGTGCAGCGCGGCGGCGGCTGGTTTTCACAAATTGGAACGGATAAGAGCAAGGGGACCAAGGTATTCAGCCTGGTGGGCAACATCGAGAACACCGCCCTGATTGAGGTGCCCATGGGCACAACCCTGGCGGAAATCGTTTATGACATCGGCGGGGGTATTCCCAACAGTCGTGCCTGCAAGGCCGTGCAAACCGGCGGGCCTTCAGGGGGGTGTATCCCCGCTGATAAGTTCGACCTGCCGGTGGACTACGACAGCCTGGCCCAGGCGGGCTCCATCATGGGATCGGGCGGCATGATCGTCATGGACGATCACACCTGCATGGTGGACATCGCCAAATACTTTCTGGAGTTTCTGGAAGACGAGTCCTGCGGCAAGTGTTTTACCTGCCGGGTGGGCACCCAGCGGCTGAAGGAAGTGGTGACCCGCATTTCGCGGGGTCAGGGCAGGGAAGAAGACCTGGACCTGCTGCAGGACCTGGGCTGGCTGGTGCGCGAAGGCTCGCTGTGCGGGCTGGGACAGACGGCGCCCAACCCGGTGCTTTCGACTCTGCGCTACTTCCGCAGCGAGTACCTGGCCCACATTCGCGACCACCGCTGTCCGGCGCACCGTTGCCGCGAGCTCATCACCTTTGAAATTGACCCGGTGCTGTGCAATGGCTGCGGCGCGTGTGTGCAGATCTGCAGCGGCAAGGCGATTCTGGGCGAGAAGAACAAGCCGCATATCATCACCCAGGCACAGTGCACGAAGTGTGGCGCCTGCCTGGAGATATGCAACTTTGACGCGGTGCTGGTGCATTGATCATGGTCCACATCACGATGAACGGACTGCCGGTGGAAGCGGAGCGCGGAAGCACGCTGCTGGAAGTGGCGCGCTTCTATAACTTCCCGGTTCCCACCCTCTGCCACGAAGACGGCCTGAATCCTTACGGAGCCTGCCGCTTGTGCCTGGTGGAGATAGGCGAGGCGCCGAAAAGCAAGCTGGTGGCGGCCTGCGGTTACCGGGTAGAGGAAGGACTAAAGGTTCGCACCAACTCCATGCGGGTGCAGCGCGCGCGCCGCCTGCTGCTGGAACTTTACGTTGCCACCTGCCCGCAGTCTAAGCGTATTCAGGACCTGGCCTCCGAGTATGGCGTCCGGCAGTGCCGCTATGAACCGGCAGATGGGCAGCCGGGCGCGCCCTGGGATCCCAAACTCAACTGCATCCAGTGCGGCCTGTGCGTACGCATCTGCGCCGAACAGATGATGGCCGGCGCCATCGGCTTTTCCGGGCGCGGCAAGAGCCGCCACGTCGCCCGCCCCTTCGGCATGACCAGCGAGCAGTGCCGCCAGTGCGGCGCTTGCCTCTATGCCTGTCCGGTATGCGAGCTGCGCTGCCAGGCTTCCACCGCCGAGACCTTGTTGTGCAACGGGTGCCTGAATTTTTCCCCCGTGTGTTTCCAGAGTTACAACGATGCCATGTGCTTTCTTGAGCCGTGCCACGCCTGCGAGCTGAGCGGGCCGTTTCGCCACGACGTTGGCGTCAAGCTGAGCGCGCGGCGGGCTGCAGGCCGGGAACCCGCGCCACCCACAGGAGAACTGAAATGACCTACACACGACTGAATTCATCCGCCGCCACGCTGACCAAGAACCGCACCGAGGATTCGGTGAGTCCCTTCAGCGGCATGTGCACCACCTGTGTGGACGGGTGCATCGGCATGTGCGAAATCGGCAAGTCCGCTTACCGCGGCGCGGAGATGATCTATCCCCAGCCCTTCGGCATCATCACCACCGCTTCGCAAAAGGACTACCCGGTGGACCTGTCGCATTTCACCATTCTCGGGCGAGCCGCCGGGGCTTGGGGAATCGAGGAGGACTCCAACCGCGCGCTTTTCCCCAACGTGGATCTGGAAGTCACCATCGGCAAGACCCCGGGCATCCGCTATAAGCTGCCCTTCACGCTGGGCGCCATGGGTTCCACCAACGTGGCCAAGAATAACTGGCCGGGGCTGGCGGCGGGCGCGGCCATCACCGGGACGGTGATTGCCATCGGCGAAAATGTAGTCGGCATGGACATGGAGTCACGTTTCGAGAATGGAAAGGTGATCTCCAGCACGGACCTGGAGTGGCGCGTCAAGTGCTTCCGTGAATGGCAGCAGGATGGCTATGGCGACGTGGCGGTGCAGGGCAACGTGGAAGACACCATGCTGGGGGTGCAGGAATACGCCATTGCCAAACTGGGCGTGCAAACCGTTGAACTGAAGTGGGGACAAGGCGCCAAGGACATTGGCGGGGAAGTGAAGATCCGCGATCTGGCCAAGGCCCAGGAACTGCAGAAACGCGGCTACGTCGTCCTGCCCAATCCCTCCAACCACGTGGTCATTGAGGCCTTCAAGCGCGGCAGCTTTCACGAGTTCGAGCGCCATTCGCGGGTGGGCATGGTGACCAAGGAATCGTTCCTGCAGCGGGTGGAGCAACTGCGCAAGGCGGGCGCCAAAAACATCTTCCTGAAGACCGGCGCCTATCGGCCCGCCGACCTGGCGCGCGCGGTGAAATTCGCTTCGCTGGCCGAACTTGACCTGCTCACCGTGGATGCGGCCGGCGGCGGCACCGGCATGAGCCCCTGGCGCATGATGAACGAGTGGGGCGTGCCCGGCATCGAACTGCACTCGCTGTTGCGCCAGTACCTGCAGCAACTGGAGAAGAAGGGCGCCCACATCCCCAGCGTGGCGGTGGCCGGCGGCTTCACTTTCGAAGACCAGATTTTCAAGGGCTTCGCGCTGGGCGCGCCTTACGTCAAGCTGATTGCCATGGCGCGCGCGCCCCTGGCCGCAGCCATGGTGGCCAAGACCATCGGCAAATCCATGGAGCAGCAGAGCCTGCCCATTTACATCGAGCGCTTCGGCACTACGGTGGACGAAGTTTTCGTGACCGCGCCCGAACTGCGGCAGAAATTCGGCGACCGCTTCAGCAAACTCCCCGTGGGCGCCATCGGCTTCTACACCTACTACCAGCGGCTGGCGCAGGGCATGCGGCAACTCATGGCGGGGGCGCGCAAGTTCGGTGTCAAGTACATTGACCGCAGCGACATCGCCGCGCTGACCCCGGAAGCCAGTGCCGTCAGCGGCGTGCCCATGGTCAGCGATGTGGATCGGGAGGAAGCGGAGGCGATCTTAGCTGGCTAAGCAAAAGCAAAATCCACCACAGAGACACGGAGACACAGAGGAAACCGATTCAGACTTATGAGTCTTGATTGCTGAATTATGACTGTGTGATTCGTCAACTTTCCAGGTGTGGCCGACTTCGTCATTCGAAATTCATCATTCAGAAATTGCTTTTCTCCGTGCCTCTGTGTCTCCGTGGTAAGTTTTATTGACCGCCGGTGGCGAGACCGGGGTCGGTCTCGCCAGGCATTCCAGCAACCGCCGGAGTAACCGGCTCCATCTGTGCCGGCACCTGGGTGCGCTGATACCACGCCGTTTCGCC
>JBLMXE010000048.1:0-5766 GCA_050257615.1 Chlamydiota bacterium
CCGCCGACGTGGTGGCGAACACGGCTTTGTTCACCAAGGCGATCGAGGGTTATGTGCGGCGCTATCCGGAGCAGGGGCTGTGGGTGCATCGCCGCTGGAAGACGCGTCCGGAAGGGGAAGCACCGATTTATTGAGTGGGCAGTGGTCGGTGGCCAGTGGTCAGGACTGCGAACCGAGGACTGCGAACCGAGAACCGAGAACTGAGAACTGCCTTTCAACACAGCCAGCCGCTGCGATACACCAGCCACCAACTGATCACCACGATAGGCAGGGTGGCGGCCATGCCCCAAAAGAAGGGCAGGAGGACGTCCGCCAGCAGGCTCAGCCCCAAAAAGATGATCCAAAAGAGTTTCTTTTCCACCGCGCCAAGCCATTTTACACACGGTCGACCTCTGGCCGGTAGGCACTGTCCAGATTACCCGCATTTCGAAGCGCCTTTTGTGTATTTGTTTTGTTATTGACCCGGGCTGGTGACGGGCGTACAGTTCGTGCCACTAATGATGGCCGGCACCGTTCGAGTGCCGTCGAAGGGTGAAAGGCATGCAAGTCCCCATTCGCCGCGTACTCGCGGTTATTTGCGCCTTCCTGCTTATTGCTCTGGCCTCTGACAGTACGCTTGCCAGGGACGCGACCTCACGTCGGACTTCGATACTCGACCTGGAAACTATCCCGCGGACTCCGGCACGGCTGGCGCGCGGCCGTTATCTTGTTAACGGGCTGCTGCAGTGTTTTTTCTGCCATTCCGAGGTGGATTACACCCGCCGGCCCGCGCGGCCCGTCCCCGGTAAAATGGGCGGCGGGCATCACTTCCCAAACTACGAACTGGGCCTAGCGGCTGGTAACCGTGTTATTGCCCCTAATATCTCGCCCGATCCGGAATACGGCGCCGGTAAGTGGAAGGACGCTGTTTTCGTGCGTGCCCTGCGCCAGGGGATTGGCCACGATGGACGGACGCTCTACCCCCTGATGCCGTACCAGTATTTTCGCGGTCTTTCGGACGAAGACCTGGCGTCAGTCATCGTTTATGTCCGCTCCATCCCGCCGGTTCACATCGAGCGGGCCAAGACCGTCCTGACACCGGCGGTGAAGAAGATGTTTCAGCCGCTTCCCCCAGTGAAACATGTCGGCGCGCCCAATTGGTCCGATCCCGTTGCGCGCGGCAAGTACCTGGTTAACGCAGGCCATTGCGATGGGTGCCATACGCCTGAGGACGACGCCACCGGCCAGCCTATTCCTGGTATGTACCTGTCTGGCGGCGAGCCGCTGATCGGCGCCTGGGGACCGGACCCAGCGAAGATTATCACCGTAAACTCTCTTAACCTCACGCCCGACCCTTCCGGGCTCTCCTACATGAGCGAGGCGATGTTCATCAAGGCCATCCGTACCGGCCAGGTTGAGGCGCGGCAGCTTGCCAACATCATGCCTTGGGCGGTGTTTCGCAACCTCACTGACCAGGACCTCAAGTCTATCTATGCTTATCTGCGAACCGTCAAGCCGGTACAGCATCGCGTGGACAACACCGAGCCGCCGCGCTACTGCAAGCTTTGCCGGCACAGGCACGGCTACGGCGACCGCAATGAGTCCGCACAGGCCTCATCAATTGCCAAACCGCTGCAGTAATTAATCGAGCCAGCATTTTCGTCAAGGCCCTGCTGCAGCGTCGGCGGCAGGACTACGCACTTTTGGGCTGGCGAAAAAGGGCTGGAAACCTGCTCACTAACAGCCAACACAGTACGATCATTAGATTTGCCTTCCGCGCGTCGCCTGTATAAAACGTAGCCATGAAGACTACCCTGGCGGCGGTGGCGAAGCACATTGCAGCACGGCTGGTGGGCGAGGGCGCGGTGGAAATCGAGAGCGTAGCCAGCATTAGCTCGGCGAAACCCGGCGAGCTGGTGTTTGCGGAAGACGAGGCGGCATTGGCCCAGGCGCTGGATTCGGGCGCCACGGCAGTCATTGCAGGTGAATTTGAGGGTACGGGCCGTGCCTCTAAGCCGTTGCTGATTGTGCCCCACCCCAAGCTGGGCTTCGCGCGCGCCGCCCGGCTGTTGTGCCCGCCCCGTTCGTTTGAGCCGGGTGTTCACTCTTCAGCTATCGTTGATGATTCGGTGCGTCTTGGACGCCATGTGGCCGTTGAGCCGGGCGTGGTGGTTGGCGAGAAAGTGGTGATTGGCGATCGCACGCGCATCGGCGCGGGCAGCGTTATCGGCGCTGAAGTCCGCATTGGCAGCGAATGCAACATCGCTCCCAACGTGACGATCTATCCCGGGGTGCGCCTGGGCAACCGTGTGATCGTGCACAGCGGCGCGGTGCTAGGCAGTGACGGCTTCGGTTACGTGCGCGATCCGGCCAGCGGCCGCTACGAAAAGTTTCCCCAGACCGGCGGACTGGAGATCGGCGATGACGTGGAAATCGGCGCCAACACCACGGTGGACCGCGGGGCGCTGGACTTGACCGTCATCGGACGGGGCACGAAACTGGATAACCTGGTGCACGTAGGCCACAATGTGCGCATCGGAGAAGATGTGGTGGTGGCGGCCCAGACCGGCTTTTCCGGCAGCATCACCGTGGAGAATGGCGCCGTCATTGGCGGGCAGGTGGGCATCGGCGATCACGCGCGCATCGAAAAGGGAGTGATCCTGGGCTCGCAATGCGGCGTGCTTCCCAAGAAGGTAGTGCGCGGGCCCGGAGTGGTCTTCTGGGGCACGCCGGCGCGGCCTCTGCGGCAGTATTTGAAGGAGCTGGCGGTAATGGCGCGTCTTGGGAGGAAGAGCAGCACCTAGTACCCAAATTTTAGCTAGTAGCTAATCAGCTAGGGAGCCAGTCAGCCAGACAGCTATGTCTTTAATCGTCATCGGCGGTCACACGCGCAATGTGGGTAAGACCAGCCTCATGGCGGGTGTGATTTCCGCCCTGCGCGAGCGCAACTGGACCGCCGTCAAGATCAGCCAGTACGGCCATGGAGTTTGCTCTGTGGACGGCAAGCCCTGCGCGTGCCAGGTGGAGGAGCATCCCTGGGCGATCACGCAGGTCTATGACAGCGCGGGCGATTCCGACACCTCGCGCTTCCTGGCGGCGGGAGCTGCCAAGGCGCTGTGGGTGCGGTGCCAGCAGGGTCGGCTGGAAGAGGCCATGCCCGCATTTCGGGAGCGCATCGCCGGTCATGAAAACGTGATTATCGAATCCAACAGCGTGCTCGGCTTCCTGCAGCCGGATGTCTATCTCACGGTGCTGGATTTCGCCGTGGCCGATTTTAAGGAGTCTGCCCGCCGCTATCTCGCCCTGGCCGATGCTGTCGTGCTGCACAATCCCGCCGCCAATGGCCACAATGAGCCCGCCTGGACGAAGGTTTCGCGGGCGCAACTGGCGGGCAAGCCGATTTTCTACATCACTCCGCCCGCCTACATCACCTCGGAGATCGTTGACTTCGTGCGGCAGAAAATCGGGCCGGTGCATGCGCAAGTTTGAGGTTCTGTTCGACGGCGGCGAAGATAGCGCTCTCGATCATCCCGCCTACGCTCCTTACGGCAAGCTGGGCTTCCCGGCGCCGCCGGCCGACCGCCCGTGGATCATTTCCAATTTCGTGCAGACGCTGGACGGCATTACTTCCTGGAAGGGCGAGCATGCCCTGGGCAGCGACATCTCCCGCTCTGCCGAAGACCGCTGGCTCATGGACCTGCTGCGCGCGCACGCCGACGCCGTCCTGCTGGGCAGCAAAACGCTGGCGGCAGAGAAGACCGTACTTGGCCCCACCAGCCGGGGCGCCACCTACACCATTGAGGATCCCGCACTGCGCGACTTGCGCTCCCGACTGGGACGGCGCCGCGAGACCATCATCTTTGTGACCGGGTCGGCCGCGCTCAATCTCTCCGACTATGCGGTTTTCGACGGCGATAAGGTTGACGCCGTGATTCTCACCGCTCAGGCGGGCGCGGCCAAGCTGGCGCCGCAGTTGGCAATGCATCCCCACGTGCGCCTGCTGGTGGCCGGGGACAGCAACGTGGTTGACCTGCCTGCGGCCATGCGGTTGCTAACACGGGAATTGGGCATTCGCCTGCTTCTTTGCGAAGGCGGCCCCACCCTCTACGGCTACATGTCACGTGCCGGCCTGATTGATGAGAAATTCCTGACCATCTCTCCTGTCGAAGCTGGGCAGATTATTCCAGAAGAGCAGGAAGCCGGTTTGCTGGAAGGACCGGCCCGCCTGCGCCCAACCACCTTCAGCGCGCCAGGGTTTACGCCCGAGAAGGCCCCGTGGTGGCATTGGATCAGTTGCCGCAGGGTGGGGGACCACGAGTTCAACCGGTACCGCAGAAAACGCTAGTTTCGAGTTTCCAGTTTCAAGTTTCCGGAGAAGTCTCTGGGAAACTTGAAACTCAAAACTTGAAACTGCCAGTCAGCTAGGAAGCTAGCCAGCTAGTTAGCTGTCTTTTGCTATGCTTCAACCGTGAGGCAAATTCACCGCGACGCCTGGCTGCTGGCGATTCTGTCTGGCGTCCTGCAGATCCTGGCGTTTCCCCTGCCCAATATCTATCCCCTGAGCTGGGTCGCCGTCGCGCCGCTGCAGGTAGCGTTATTGCGCGCCCGCCAGCCGGAGGAAATTCGCCTGCCCGCCAGCCTGGCCCAGAAACTCGTTCCGGCGACCGCGCTGCAGGGCTTTCTGCTCGGCTACCTCAGCGGCATCATCTGGTATGCCGGCACCTGCTACTGGGTGTACCACACCATGCATCTCTACGGCGGCCTGAGCGCCATGGCGTCCGGCGGCATTCTGGTGCTGTTCTGCCTGTATTTGGGACTTTACGAAGGGCTGTTTGGGTTGATTGTGGCGCTGCTGGCCGGGAGCAGGTCCGGGGGATCGCGCCGGGCTCTGTTTCTCAGTCCATTTGTCTGGGTGGCGCTGGAGCTGGCGCGCACCCGCATTAGCGGCTTTCCCTGGGACCTGCTGGGCACGGCGCAGGTGGATAACATCTCGCTGAACCGGCTGGCCACCATCACTGGCGTATACGGGCTGTCGTTCGAAATCATGCTGGTCAACACGGTGTTCGCCGCGGCGTTTCTGGTGCGCCGGGACAAGCGCAACGTGATCCTGATTGAGGCGGCCGTGGTGGCCACCGCGCTGCAGTTGCTGGCCCTGATCCACCCGGCGCCGCTGCGCCCCGATCGCACTGCCCTGCTGGTGCAGGAAAATATCCCCATCCTGCCCTCCGATGATTGGACGGCGCAATATCTTCAGAACACGCTCGACGATCTGAGCCGCCTCAGCGAACCTGCGTCCAAGACGGACCTGGTGGTCTGGCCGGAATCGCCGTCTCCGTTCTATGTGACGGATGCCCGCTTTCGCAGCGCCATTGCCGGCGTCGCGGAGAAGGACCACGCCTACGTGGTGGCGGGCAGCCTGGGCGAGGAACCCGGGGGGCCGGGCCAGCCATCTCAGTTCTACAACTCAGCGGCGCTGATGTCGCCGGAAGGGAGGTGGGTGGGCCGCTATGACAAGATCCACCTTGTACCCTTTGGGGAATATGTGCCCTTTAAGTCGCTGCTCGGCTTTGCCGGCGGGCTCACGCAGGCGGTGGGCGAGTTCGGCCGCGGATCCTCCCGTGAGCCGCTGATGGCGGGCAATCACAAACTGGGCATTTTTATTTGTTATGAATCGGTATTCCCCGACGAAGTGCGGCAGTTCGCCCGCAATGGCGCTCAGGTGTTCGTCAATATTTCCAACGACGGCTGGTACGGCGATACCGGCGCCTGGGCCCAGCACCTGAACCA
>JBLMXE010000049.1:0-9792 GCA_050257615.1 Chlamydiota bacterium
CGCAGACCCGAATGCCGAAGGGATGCAGTTCCAGGCGCAGAGTGTCGCTGAACATCCCGAAGGCGCTCTTCGTGGCATTAATCAGGCTGCCAAAGGGAATGGCAATGTGCGCACCCACGGAACTGATATTCACGATTCGGCCATGGGCTTGGCGAAGCAGCGGAAGGAATGCCTGGGTAACGGCGAGCTGGCCAAAGACGTTGATGCCGAATATTTCCTGCAGGTCGGCGGGCGAAACATATTCCACGGGGCGCACCATTCCGACGCCTGCGACATTGACCAGGCCATCCAGTTGGTGCAGTTGAGATGAAACCCGTTCCACCGCTGCGATGATGGTGGGGCGATCAGTAACGTCCATCATTACCGGCGTGAGGTCGGTGCCGAAGTCGGAGCGCAGGCTGTCGCCGTCTTGCGATTTGCGAACGGTGGCAAAGACCCGCCATCCGGACTGTATCATTCGGGAAACACAGGCGCGACCGATGCCGCTGGAAGCGCCAGTGATAACGACAGTCTTTTTTTCGATGACGTTCATAAGTGATCATCGGCGGAATTTCCCACATTTGCCCGCGGGCAATTCGTGATGCTGCAAGCGGCCTTTCCGTGCGGGCAAATGTGGGGCACCCGTCCCTGGGAGGCGCGGGGAAGTGTGGGGCACCCGCACCCGTCCGACTTAATCAGAGTGTCCTATCAGAGCCCGAGCCTTAATCAGAGCTCTCTAAAAACACAGAATCTATTGCTGCCAACCACCGCCCAGAGCCTGGTAGAGCTGGACCAGAGCAATGAGCTCGTTGCCGCGGGCCTGGGCCAGTCCCAGCTCGGCGGAGAAGGAGTTGGTCTCATTGGTCAACACTTCCAGGTAATCGGTGGTACCGGCCTTGAAGCGATCCTGCGATAAGCTGGCGGCGTCCTGGGCGGCTGCGAGCAGGTGTTCCTGCTGAATTCTAAATTCCCGGTCCTTACGATAGGCGACCAGGGCGTTGGAAACGTCGCGGAGAGCGCCCTGGATGCTCTGCTGGTATGCCAGGAGCAATTCCTCGTGCTGGGCCTGGGCGAAACGAACGTTGGACTTGAGCCTTCCGCCTTCGAATATAGGCTGGGTCAAGGAGCCGGCGAGGTTCCAGATGCCGGCGGGGCCGGTAAAGAGGTCGGTAAGCGCGGGACTTTGGTAGCCAGCGCTGCCGGTAAGGGAGATCTGGGGAAAGTAAGCGGCACGGGCCACGCCGATTTGGGCGTTGGCGGCGACCAGGTTCTCCTCCGCGGCGCGGATGTCAGGGCGGCGTTCCAATAACGAGGACGGAAGTCCGGCGGGAACTTCGGGGGCGTGCGGCTGCTCGGTCAATTTCAGCCCGCGCGGGACGTCGCCCGGGTTTCTCCCCAGAAGAATGCTGATGTTGTTTTCCTGCTGCGTGATCTGGCGCTCCAGGTCGGGAACCTCGGTGGCGGCGGTGTAGACCAACTGCTCGGACTGGCGGACGTCGAGCAGAGAGTTGATGCCGTGCTGCTCCAGGGTCTGGGTCAGCTGCAGGGAGTCCTGGCGCGTGCTCAGAGTGCGCCTGGAAATCTCTAATTCCAGATCCAACTGGCGGAGCTGAAAGTAGGAGGCGGCGAGGTTGGCAACCAGAGTGGAGATGACGGCTTTCTGCGCCCACTGGTTGGCCAGCAGGTTGGCGCGCGCGGCCTCGGTGGCACGGCGATACCTTCCCCAGAAGTCGAGATTCCAGGAGGCGAAGGCGGTAACGCTTCCCTGCGTGAGTTCAAACGGTGGAATCGGCCCCAGCTTGGAGCTCTGCTGACTGGTGATGTTGCCGCCAGCGCCCACGGAGGGGAGCTGATCGGCGTGGACGATGCCGAGTTGCGCCTGAGCCTGGAGGATGCGGGCGGCGGCAATGCGCACGTCGTAATTATTCTTGAGAGCGGTGCGAATCAGGCTTTGTAGTTGCGGATCCTGAAAGACTTCCCACCACTTCTCGTCACCCAGCGAGGCTGCCGCGGGCGCGCCGCTGGCCAGCCCCGTTTGGCTCGCGGGGTTGGCCGGTGAGGCGGGCGCTGCACCACGGTAGACGACAGGAACATCCACCGCGGGGCGCTTGTAGTTCGGGCCTACGGCGCAACCCACCAGTCCGGCGGCAGCGAGCAGAACAGCGAAAAGATAGGGACGTCTCAGACTCTGATTCATAGAACTAATCTCCGTTTCCTTCCTGGAGCGCGTACACCGGACTCTCGGTCCGCGCCGGTTCGCGGGTGGAGCGCAGGAAAGGCACGCGGTCCAGCACCTTCTCCTGGAATTCCTCCAGATAGAGGTAGATCGCCGGGGTCACAAACAAGGTGATGAACTGGGAAACGATCAAGCCGCCGACCACCACCAGGCCCAGAGGACGTCGGGATGCGCCGTCAGCGCCATATCCCAGGGCGATGGGAAGGGCGCCCAGCAGGGCCGCCATGGTGGTCATCATGATGGGACGAAAGCGCTCCATGCTGGCATCGTGGATGGCCTGATGGTCGGGAATTCCCTTCTGAATGCGCTGCTCGGCAAAGTCCACGATCATGATGCCGTTTTTCTTCACAATGCCCATAAGCATGAACATGCCGATGTAGGCGTAGAGCGAGGCTTCCGCGCCGAAGAGCCACAGGGTCAGCAGGCCGCCGAGCAGGGCCACGGGCAAGGATGAAAGCACCGTGATGGGGTGCAGGTAACTCTCATAAAGAATGGCCAGAATCACGTACATAACGAACACCGCCACCAGCATGAGGATGGCGAGGTTGGAAACGGTGTTGCGGAAGGTGAGCGCCTCGCCCTGCAGAGAACCCTGGATGCCAGGGGGAAGAATCTGCTTGGCGGCCGCTTCCACATACTCGGTGGCCGGGCCGATGGAGTAACCCGGTTTCAGGTTGAAGAACATGGTCACGCTGGTGAACTGATTGATGTGGTTGACGGCCTGGGGGCCGATGACGGGATGCCAGGTGGTGATCGCACTCAGGGGCACCATGCGCTGGCCGTCGTCGCTCTTGATGTAGAGCTTGCTCAGGTCTTCGGGAGCGGAACGCTGATCGTCGGCGACCTCCAGGATGACCTGGTACTGATCGGTCGCCTTCTTGATGAGGTAGCTGTAATTCTGAGAGTAGGCATCGTGGAGCAGCGAGAGAATGCGGCTCTCCGAAACCCCGTAGAGCTTGGCCTGATCGCGCAGAATATCCACCTGCAGGCTGGGAGTGTGGTTGTAGAGATCGGAGTTCACAAACAGGAACCCGGGATACTGATACATCTTGGCCATCATCCTGGCGGCGGTGTCGTAAACCTGATTGGCGTCAATGCCGGAAAGCGCGTAGGCGAATTGGCCCTGGGCATTGGCGGTGGCGCCGGTGCTGATCTCCAGCGCCGGGTTGGGCTGCAGGAAGGCCATCGTGCCGGGAATGGCGTTGGCGATGCCGCCCATCAACTGTCCCGCCACTTGCGCGATGGGCGCGCGCTGGGAGGGGTCCTTCAGAAAGGCGATAAGGAACACCTGATTGGAGCCGAGAAACGCGCCGTTGCCACTCATGCTGAAAGTGCTGCGCACGGCGGGATTGGCCTTCATGATCTTTTCCGCCTCAGTCTGGTAGGCGTGCATCTGGTCGGGAGACGAGCCTTCCTGCGCCACCAGCACCCCGCGGATAAAGGAGCTGTCGCCCACAGGCAGGAAGGCCTTGGGGACCACATAAAAAAGGTAGGCGGTTCCGGCCAGGCAGACCACCCAGGTAACCGCCGAAATCCAGCGGTGACGAAGGAAAAACCACAGGGAGCGGCCGTAAACATCGAGCACGCGGCGCTCGAAGGCTCCAAAGACGCGCTCCATCCAGGTTTTCCTGGCGCCCGCGCCGCGATTGCTGAGCAGCCGGGAGGTCATCAGCGGCGTCAGGGTGAGGGAAACCAGGCCGCTGGCCAGAATGGAGATCACGATGGTGATGGAGAACTCGCGGAAGATGCGTCCCATCAGCCCGCTCATGAAGACCAGCGGGATGAAGACCGCGGCCAAGGACAGAGTCATGGCCAGAATGGTGAAGCTGATTTCCTTGGCCGAATTGAGCGAAGCCTCGAAGGCGCTCTGCCCTTCCTCCATCAGGCGCACGGTGTTTTCCAGAAAGACGATGGCGTCGTCCACCAGGAAGCCGATGGCGAGAGTCAGAGCCATGAGGGAGAGGTTGTCGAGGCTGTAGCCGAGGAGATTCATGGCGATGAACGTCAGCAGCAACGACAGGGGCAGAGCCACGGCGGGAATCAGCGTGTCAGTAGCGCGTCCCAGAAAGACGAAAATCACCATGACCACCAGCACAAAGGCGATGTAGAGGGTGATCTGCACGTCCTTAATGCTGCCGACAATGGTCTGGGAGCGGTCGTAGGCTCCCACCAGCAAAACCGAACTGGGAAGCTGCGACTGGATGGTGGGAAGCACGCTGCGCACCGATTTCGCCACACCTACGGCGTTGACGCCGGCGCGGCGAAATACGGCGACAACGACGGTGGCCGAAGGCTGCGGGTAGCCGCGCACCCAGAAGCGCATGTCAATGCGCTCGTCTTGCACGCTCTGCTTGGCGGTAGCGACATCCTTCAGATAAACGGGAGCGCCGTTGTTCTGGCCGACAATGAGCCCGTTGTACTGCTCGGCGGTGGTGAGCTGTCCCTGCGGCTGCAGCAGGAAACTGCGGTGCGGCCCGTCAAACTGGCCTGCGCCGGTATAGGCGGTGCCGTTCTTGATGGCGTTGGTCAAATCTTCGAGCGTGATGCTGCGGATGGCCATGGCGGAAGGATCGGCCTTGATGCGCACCGCTGACTGCGTGCCATAGACCGCGACCTGGCTGACGCCGGGCAGAATGCTGAGACGCTCCCCGACCTGAGTGTTGGCGTAGTCGTAGAGCTGGCCTTCGGTGGCGGTGTTGCTGACCAGCGCGATGTACATGATGGGCTGGTCGTTGGGGTTGGTCTTGGTGAAGGTGGGCGGGCTGGGCAGGTCAACGGGGAGCTGCCCCTGGGCGCGGGTAATGGCGGCCTGGACGTCGGTGGCCGCGGCGTCGAGACTCTTGGAGAGATCGAACTGCAGCACGAAGCTGGAGTGTCCCTGCCCGTTGTTAGAGGTGACCAGCTCCAGGCCGGGAATCTGCATGAACTGGCGCTCCAGCGGCGTGGCCACGTTGTTGGCCATGGTCTCCGGGGTGGCGCCGGGATAATTGACCTGCACCTGGATGACGGGATAGTCAATGGCCGGCAAATCGCTGACGGGCAGGCGAAAGTAGGCCAGGAGCCCAAACAGGATGACGGAGACGGTCAGGGCCACCGTCATGACAGGACGGCGAATGAAAACTTCGGAGAGATTCACGACTGCCCTCCCGCGGTGCGGTTGGTCTTGCTGTCAGCGTTGGAAGTGGGCGCGGATGGCGAGTCAGCGACGCGGACCTTGCCGCCAGGCCGTACCAGCATCTGGCCGGCAAGCACGACACGCTCGTCGGGGGAGATGCCCTGGGTGACGACCACCTGATCGCCCTGGCGCTGCCCGAGCTTCACCGGGCGGAATTCGGCGGTGTCGTCGGGTTTCACAACGTAAACGAAGGGCCCCTGCTGGCTGATCTGCGTGGCCTGGTTGGGGATTAACACCGCTCCCTTTTCCGTGCTGAGAATGAGCTTCACGTTCACGAACTGGCCGGGCCAGAAGTGGCGGTCGGAGTTGCTCAGGGTAGCGCGCAGGTTGACGGTGCCACTGCCGTTCTGCACCGCGTTATCGAGGAATTCGAGGTGGCCGAGTCTGGCAGCGCCTTCAGCATCCGAAGGCAGGCGAACTGCCGCCCTTAGCGCGCCGCGGGACATCAGCTTCTGCACTTCGGGCAGATCTCTCTCCGTGACCGTAAAGTTCGCGTAAATGGGGTCGAGGCGCTGAATCAGGAGAAGCGAGGTTGTGTTGGGCTGAACCACGTTGCCCACGTCCACCATGCGAGCGCCGGCGCGACCATTGATGGGCGAGTGAATGTAGCAGTACTGCAGGTTCAGATTGGCAGTTTCCAGAGCCGCCTCCGCCGCCTCCACCTGGGCCTGGTCTACATCCACGGCATTCTTCTTGGTGTCGTAATCCTGCTGGGAAATAGCCCTGGTTCCAATGACCGACTGGTCGCGAGCAAATTGGATTTTGGCCAGGTCGAGCGCGGCCTTGGCCTAAGCCAGAGTGGCGCGAGCCGAGTCCACCTGCGCTTTGTACGGACGAGGGTCAACGACAAACAGAAGCTGGCCCTTTTTCAGGTTCTCGCCATCCTGAAAATGGCGCTCGACGATGCGCCCACCCACCTGTGGCGTGACCGTGACCGATTCGAAGGCCGTGTTTCTGCCGATTTCGTCCAGGTAGCGGGGAACGTCCTGCGCGGTGGCCTTGACCACACTGACCAGAGGCGGAGGCATGGCCGGGGCGGCTGCCTGCACGTTGCTTCTGCTGCAGGCTACGCCGGCGCCCAAGGCCAGCAGAGCGGCAACCAGGCCGAGATATTTATTGCGAAAGTGCACGGTAGTCCTCTCCAAAGTCTTCATTGCCATCCTCATCGTGAAAGGGTTGGGGTTACGCCGAGACCGGCAAGTGCGAAAGCGCGTGCATGTGGAGCGCTGACGCTCGGTGATCCGGTGCGGCTGCCTGGTCCGGGCTCGCGGCTGCCGGTTCACGGTGACGCTGAGCCAGGTCTCCAATCTGCCGCAAGGCGCGAGTGCGGGCCGCGGGCACCTCGGCACGGCTGCAGTCCAGAAGCAGCGAGCACTCCTGATCGGAATTGTGTTCGAGCACCGACATGACGAAGACAAAGCGCTCGAAAGCCGGCAGGTCAACTACGGCGGCGAGTTCCGGCGGCACGGCTCCGGCTTCTGATGCGCGGCGCGAGGTGGGGCCGCTGGCCGGCCGCGGCTGGACGATTTCGATTGCCTTCTGAATGACCGTGCGCCGCGCCCAGGAGTGGGCCCACTCCTTAAACACTGGATTGCCCTTCCCCGCGTCTTCCAGGCCGCGCACAAAGCACTGCTCAGCCAGGGATTGGTCGCCGGTCAGCAAGAACGAGAGCAAATAGAGACGGGTCATGTCTTCCTTGAAGATCCGGCAGAAATCCGCGCCGGTGGCATAAGGTGTTGGTTTGTGGTCCGCGATTCGCGTAGCGCCGAGCATGTTCACCTTCTTCCTCCAATCCAACGACGTTCAAGCGGGGCCGAAATCGACATCTGATGTTTCTTTTTTGCAGCGGCATCTCCGGGCCAATTGCCGCAACACATGCCTGGTGTGCACGCCGCCGCAAGAAAACTTCGCGCCCTCTCGCATCAGGCTGAAAAGCGTGCGCTCGCCATCCGGGCTGATAACGGTCACATTGGTCAGATCAACGACCAATTCACGGCCCTGAAGTTCTGCAGCGGCGGTTCGCCAAGCGGTTTCCACCTCCGTGGTCCAAGGGCGAATTAACCTGCCTTCCAGAACCAGCCGGCGCTGGCTGCGTGTCTCAACGATGGAGAGCTTGAACATTGGGTGACCGTCGCACGCGCTAAGAGAAAGCAAGGGAATGGCCAATGCGGGGAGGCAGGCGCGTTTCTGTAAGTCGCTGAATTGGAGGGAGAAGAAAAATTCGCGGTGAATGGAGTGTCGAAAATGTCGAAGACAGATGTCGAGAGGTGTCGAGAGTGACGACCAGGTCGGCCCATGGGAAGACCCCCACATTTGTCCGCGCCCAGTCTGTGATGGTGTATGCGGCTTTCCTGTGCGGGCAAATGAGGGGCACCCGCTGCGTTCCGTTGCGCGGCGCTCGGGAACTACTAAACAACTAAAAAATGGCAGACCCGATAAAGAACGCCGGACAAAGAACTAAAGGGCTTGGCGGGGATCAATGCCCAGCTTCTTCATGCGGGAGATGAGGGTGGTGCGCTTAATGCCCATGCGGGCAGCGGCGCCCTGCGGACCGGCGACGCGACCGTTGGTGTGCTTGAGGATGCGAAGAATCTCGTCGCGCTGGTCGGAGTCGCGCGTACCGGCGACAGGGGCGGTCTTGCCGTTGCCACCGAGTTCGCCCACCGGCACCTGAAGTGCAGGGCCGTGGGTCAAGATGACCGAGCGCTCAATGAAATTCTCCAACTCGCGAATGTTCCCCGGCCAGTGCCAGGCAGCGAGCTTCTTCATGGCAGTGGCGGGGATAGATTCGATCTGCTTCTCCATGCGGCGACCGTACTTTTGTGCGAAGTAGCGCACCAGCAGGGGAATGTCCTCGGGGCGCTCGCGCAGGGGCGGGATGCGAATGGGAAAAACATTCAGGCGGTAATACAAGTCGCTGCGAAACTCGCGGCTCTCTATCATCTTTTCGAGGTCGCGGTTCGTGGCTGCCACGAGTCGAACATCCACTTTCTTGGTCTGGGTACTGCCCAGGCGCTCGAACTCCCGCTCCTGCAGGGCGCGCAGAAGTTTGGGCTGTATCTCGAGAGGAATGTCGCCGACCTCATCCAGAAAGAGCGTTCCCTCATCGGCCAGCTCAAGGCGTCCGATTTTTTGCGAAATGGCGCCGGTGAAAGCGCCACGCTCATGGCCGAAGAGCTCGCTTTCCAGCAGGCCGGTGGGGATGGCGGCGCAATTGAGCTTCACAAAGGTGCGGCCTTCCCGGCGGCTGCGCTCATGGATGGCGCGGGCAATCAACTCCTTGCCGGTACCGGTCTCGCCCAGAAGCAATACCGTGGAGTCGCTCGGAGCCACGGTTTCAACGAGATTGAGGACGTGGCGGAGGGCGGAGCTCTGGCCCACGATGCCTTCGAAGTCCATCTCGCCGCGGATTTCGTCTTCCAGGTACAACTTCTCCTGCGCCAGCCGGTTCTTCAGGTCGGCAATCTCGCGGTAGGAAAGCGCATTTTCCACCCCAATCGCCACCTGGTTGGCAACTTGAGTGAGAAAGGCGACCTCGTCTTCATCGAAAGCGTTCTCTTCCCGCCGGGCAACCGCCAAAACACCAAGCAGGCGGCTTTTGCTGATCAGGGGCACATCGCAGAAGGAGTTCAGACCTTCCGCCGTCGCCTTGCTGTACATCTCCGGCGGCATCTCCGCCGGATCAAGGCGGTTCACGACAATCGGATTGCCACTTCTAAATGCGTCCCCAGGCATGGTGCCTTCAATGGGGATGAGGGAACCTTCGGTGAAGATTCCCCGGCCCTCGGGATAGTCGAGAGCGTGGACGCGCAGGTGTTTGGCTTCGGCATCGGCCAGCATGACAGCGGCAGCCTCGCAACGCATAACCCGGCGCACGCTGGCGGAGGCGGCACGCAGGAGGTCGTGAAACTCCAGATTCGAGACCACCTGGTTGGTCAGGTCGAGGATGAGCTTCAGCTGGTCCTGGACCTGCTGGGAGACATAGAAATTGACGGCGGCATCAACTGCCAGGCCAATCTGCCCCGCAACCAGGCCAAGGAAACGAATTTCCTCTTCGTCATAGGCATTGGGATAAAAACGGCCTAAACTGAGCACCCCCAGGCGTCGCGGCCCGCGGATCAAAGGAAGGGTGCAAGTTGAAGCGATACCGAGGCGAGCAAGAAAAGCCCCATATTTCTGGAATCGGTCCTCCTGGCTCCAATCCGAGGTCATCAGAGGCTGGCCGGCGGCGTGCACCCGTTGAATGGGGTTGTCTTCGGCACAGAGATCGTCCAGCGAGGAAGTGTCTATTCTCTCGCCATTAGCTTCGAGCAGCGACCAGGAGGGTGTGTTCGTGTCTTTATCAAAGGCAACGAGGTGAAGAAAATCAAAGGGGGTGACTTCGCGCAGCTGTGCGATCAGC
>JBLMXE010000050.1:0-4723 GCA_050257615.1 Chlamydiota bacterium
TTTCAAGATGAATCGCAAGCGCATTGTAATCGGCCTGGCTGCTCTGTTTCTGGTGGTTGGAATTGCTGCCGTGGGCCAAAGTTTGGCCGCCAACGGCGGACGCTGGCATCAGGGCGACTTCCTGAACCGGCGTATCGCCCATCTGACCCGGGCCCTGGACTTAACCGACGCCCAGCAGCAGCAGGTGAAGTCGCTGGTGGAGGGGCAGCGTCCCGCTCTGAAGGGGCTGATGCAGCAACTGGCCTCGCAAAGGCAGCAGATGCTCACCGCGACCCAAAACGGCCAGTTTGACCAGGCCCAGGTGCTGGCCATCGCCAACCAGCAAGGGCAGACGCTGGCCAACCTGATCGTGGTCCGGCAGGAGCTGCAGTCCAAAATTTACGCCCTGCTTACCCCTGATCAGCAGGCCAAGTTCAACCAGATGCAACAGCGTCGTCTGGAGCACATGCAGAAGTGGCTGGGTGGTGGCTCGCAGAGTCAGCCCCAAGGCCAATAGCCGAACCATCAGCCGGTTGGATGACTCCAGCCGGCTGTCTTTACAAAACTTTACCCCGCGGTGACGGTCTCTTTACGCCAGGCGGGAGGGCCCAGGGATCAAATGGTTAGGGGAAAGAAGAAGGAAGATTTCCATGGAGCTCATACACAACAAGTGGCTTCTCTCGCTGACCGCAATTGGGCTCATTGTTCTGCTGGCGGCCTTCACCTTCGGGCGCAAGGACGAGCCCCAGTACTTCACCGCCAGGGCGCAGACCGGCACCATCAATGACGTGGTGCAGGCCACCGGCACCATCAACGCGGTGACCACGGTGCAGGTCGGCTCGCAGGTTTCGGGCACGATTTCCTTGCTCAACGCCGACTTCAACTCGCGCGTGCGCAGGGGGCAGGTAATCGCGCAACTCGACCCCGCGCTTTTCCAGGGAGCACTGCTGCAGGCGGAAGCGGACCTGCAAAATGCGCGCGCCACGCTGGCTTCGGCGCAGGCTGACCTGGCCAAGGCTAAGGCGGCTGCTGCGCAGACCTCGGCGGACTATGTGCGCAATCAGGAGTTGGCGAAAGAGGGCATTGTCAGCGCCCAGCAGTTCGACCTGGCCAAGGCCAGCGCCGACAGTAACGACGCGGCCGCAGTCGCCGCCGAAGCCGCAGTGAAGCAGGCCGCGGCGCAGGTGAGCCTGAAGCCTGCTGCGGTGCAGGTGGCCAACACCAACCTGAATTACGCCACCATTCATTCGCCAGTGGATGGCATCGTGGTGGCCCGCAATGTGGACGTCGGCCAGACGGTGGCCGCCTCCTTGCAGGCGCCCACCCTGTTCAACATTGCCCAGGACCTGACCAAGATGCAGGTAGACACGCAGACCGACGAGTCGGACGTGGGCAACATCAAGATCGGGCAGGACGCCACCTTCACCGTGGACGCCTTCCCCAACCAGACCTTCCATGGCAAGGTGGTGCAGATTCGCCTGAACCCAACGATTGTTCAGAACGTGGTCACCTACGACACGGTGATCGCCTTCGACAACCCGCAGATGAAGCTTTTCCCGGGCATGACCGCTTACGTGAATCTTCCCGTGGCCAGCGCCCAGGATGTGCTGGCAGTGCCCAACACCGCGCTGCGCTTCAAGCCGGATATGAAACCGGAGCAGCTGCGTGCGGTATATGAGAAGTACGGAATGAGCGAATTGACCGGAGCGGCCCCGAGTAGGTCGGCGACTTCGGCCAAGGCCGCCAGCATTCCCCGCCATGATCTGGGCGTGGTCTGGAAATTGGCTGCCGACAAATCGCTGCAGCCGGTCCTGATTCGCACCGGCATCACTGACCACACCGATACGGAAGTGGCCCAGTTGCTAAGGGGCAGCCTGCAGCCAGGCGACCAACTGGTGACGGGCTCACTCGCGGTCAGCCAGAAGTCCGGCGGGCTCACGCCGGGAATGACAAGGATGCGCTAAATGGCCACCATCACTCAACTCGAAACGATGCCTGGGCCGGCAGAAGCGCAAGCTGCGGCGCTGCACCAGCTCGTAATCCGGGTCGAGGACGTGCACAAGTACTACAATCTGGGCGAGAACAAGGTGCACGCCCTGCGCGGGGTGAGCGTGGAGATTGCCCACGGCGAGTTCGTGGCCATCATGGGCGCCAGCGGCAGCGGCAAATCCACCTTCATGAACCTGCTGGGCTGCCTCGATAAGCCCTCCAGCGGCCGTTACCTGCTGGAAGGCACTGATGTTTCGCAGCTCGACAAGAAAGCCCTGGCCGCCATTCGCAATCGCAAGCTGGGCTTTGTTTTTCAGGGATTCAACCTGCTCGCTCGCACTACCGCTCTCGAAAATGTGGAGTTGCCCACCCTTTACGCTCGCCTGCCGAAAGAGGAACGCTTGCAGCGTGCCAAAGAGGCGCTCGAATTGGTAGGGCTGGGCGACCGCATGGAGCATTTTCCTTCCCAGCTTTCCGGCGGGCAGCAGCAGCGCGTGGCTATCGCCCGCGCTCTGGTGAACCGGCCCTCCATCCTGCTGGCCGACGAGCCCACGGGCAACCTGGACAGCCGCACCTCGGTAGAGATCATGCAGATTTTTCAAACGCTGAACGAGACCGGTCTGACCATTGTGCTGATCACGCACGAGCCCGACATCGCCCGCTTTGCCAGGCGCACCATCGTGTTCCGCGACGGCAAAATCCGCCGCGATGAGCGGGTCGCGCACCGTCCTAATGCGGCAGAGATTCTCAAGAGTCTGCCCGCGGTGGAGGACTGAGAGGACGTTATGGACCTGCTATCCATTGTGCGAATCGCGATGCGGGCGCTGTCGCGCAACAAGATGCGCTCCGCGCTCACCATGCTGGGCATCATCATCGGAGTGGGCGCGGTCATCGCCATGGTGGGCGTAGGCCAGGGCGCCAGCAAGCAGGTGCAGGACCAGATTTCCGCCATGGGCTCCAACATGCTGTTCGTCTCCAGCGGAACCGTAAACCGAGGCGGCCTGCGCTTGGGCTGGGGCCAGACCAAGACCCTGGTCTATGACGACATGAAGGCCATCGTGCAGCAGGCTCCAGCGGTGAAGGAAGCCGCTCCCGGCAGCATGACCACGAGCCAGGTGGTGTTCGGGGCCGACAACTGGTTCACCAATATTCAGGGCACTGAACCGCAGTATTTCGACATCCGCTCCTGGCCTATGCAGGACGGCGTTTCCTTTACGGAAAGTGATGTGACCTCCGCTGCCGATGTGGCCGTGATCGGCAACACCGTGCGCCAGAACCTGTTTGGCGCCGAGGACCCGGTCGGTCAGACTATTCGCATCTCCAATCTGCCCTTCAAGGTGGTGGGCGTGCTTACCGCTAAGGGGCAGTCGGCGGCCATGGGCCAGGATCAGGATGACGTAATCTTTGTGCCCATCACCACGCTCCAGAAGAAGCTCACCGGCGAGCCCTGGCTGCGCTACATCGTGGTCTCCGCGGTTTCCAAAGACGCCACCTACGCGGCGCAGGAGGAAATCACCGCGCTGCTGCGCGACCGCCACCGTATCCGCCCCGGCCAGGATGACGACTTCATGGTGCGCAACCTGGCCGACGTGGCCCAGCTCGCCGACCAGTCTTCCCGTGTGATGACCATGCTGCTGGCCTCCATCGCCGGCGTCTCGCTGATTGTGGGCGGCATCGGCATCATGAACATCATGCTGGTCTCGGTCACCGAACGCACCCGCGAAATCGGCGTGCGCATGGCCATTGGCGCCACGGAGGAAGATGTGCAGCGCCAGTTCCTGATCGAAGCCGTGGTGCTCAGCCTGATAGGCGGCGCGGCGGGGATTTTCTTCGGCGTCGGTTCCTCCCTTATCATCAGCAAGCTGCTGGGCTGGGCGGTGCTGGTCTCGCCCCTGGCCATCGTGGCGGCGGTCATTTTCTCCGCCGGTGTAGGCGTGTTCTTTGGCTTCTATCCCGCGCGCAAGGCGGCACGGCTCGATCCCATCGAGGCGCTGCGCTTCGAATAGCTCGTAACAAGACATTTTGGAGGAGGCCGCACACTCCGGCGCTTGCAAGTTCCCGCCGGAGTGTCTAATCTGAATAGCAGACATTATCGGCCCATGCGAAACACATTTCTGCTTGCCATACTAATCGGTCTTTTCACTGCCTGGACTGTTGCCCAGCAGCAGACCAGCACTCTCTCCAATCCGGATCAGGCCACGGTTCGCGGCTGCCTCACCGGAGCACTCCACCAATATCGCCTGGTGGACGAGAATCACCTGGTTTACAGGGTGGTTGGCAGCGATAAGAAACTGGACGCGTTTGCCGGACAGCAAGTGGAGATTACCGGCAAGCTGGAAGAGCGCATCCCTCCAAAAGAAAAGCAGACGGCCAGCAGCTTCAGCCGGCCGGAACGCCGCCTGACGGTGGCCAGCATCACCAAAATTTCCGATACCTGCACCGGCGCATCGGAATAGCTGACTAACTAGCTCTTAACCCGGTTAGACAGGCGTAATGATTGAGAAGGCGTCATGCTGAGGCGCTTTAGCGCCGAAGCATCTCGCGTGCATGGGCAAGATATTTGCAGCGGTTCCAGGCAGGGTGCGAAGCCAATCAGCCCAGTCAGCTAGGTAGCTAGTCAGCTAGAGAGCTAACAAGCCAGGCACCGGGAACCCACTGCACACGCACGAGCCCGTTACCGTTGCTTCCTTCCGGACCTGGCGGGGTTGGCGGGATTGCGTCGCGTAGGACCGATGCCTGACGTGCTCTATTTTAG
>JBLMXE010000051.1:0-3359 GCA_050257615.1 Chlamydiota bacterium
CCCGATTTTGTTCTCCCACCAGTCCGAGGTGTACACCTTGTGCATTTCGGGCACGTACTCCACTCCCTCCACGCCAGGCACATCGGGGATGGCTTTGACCAGCCGGTTCGTTCTGAGGTCAATCACATACAGGATGCCGGCGCCGAGATGGGCGGAGAGCAGGTAGTGATCCTGGTAGTCAATGGTCAGGTAATCGAAACGCTTTCCCGGCGGGCCAGGCAGGCTGATGGTGGCCACCGGCTTGAGGGTTTGGGCGCCGGATGAAAGGGCTGCCAGGGACAGCGCCAGGATCGCCGGAATTCTGCAACGGAACATATCGAAGGTCCCTCGCATGGGGCTATCTTCACGCTAAACTGTGACCTGCCGCGGGGCAAAACAGGCAAATTCCCCGAAGAAGAACCTATCACTGCCGGCGATGGCGGGCAAAAATGGGAAATCTCGCCCGTAACAGGCCATTGATTTCAGGCGATCTACCCCCATTTCGGGAAACTGCCCGCGCCCGGACTCAACCTCGCTTCCTGCCTGGCTGTTAACGCCACTAGTACAACTTACTGAAAAACAAATGCATTACTCGGCTCCCCCGACTCACCCCTCCTTTGGCTCACGTCTTGCAACACGGTACCGCGGTCACTGCTTTGCTAAGGAAGAACCCATGATGGAGTTAAAAGAATTCAAAGTCACGCAACGCGACGGGCAAATTCTGCGCCTGCTGCTGGAAGGCTGCAGCAACAAGGAAATTGCCGGCGAACTCAGAATCAGTCCGCGTACCGTCAAACAGCACCTGCGTTCGCTATTCCAGCGCGCCGGTATTGAAGGCGGGCGCAAGCGCGTCAAACTGGCCACAGCCCTCATGTGGCGGGAGCAAACCCAATGCAACCACGTAATCGGTTAACCCCAAGGGAAATTGAAGTCGCCGCCCTAGTCTGGGAAGGCATGACCAACCGGGAAATCGGCCAGACCATCGGCACCACCGAGCAGGTGGTCAAGAACTACCTGCGGGTGATCTTCGACAAGCTGGGAGTCTGGAGCCGCCTGGAGCTGGCTTTATACATCGCCAATCATGGCGCGCAAAACTGGCGTCTGCAGGCGGGCGCGGAAGCTGTGGCGCGGCCGGCCGAGATGGAAAAGATCGCGGTCGGGCACTGAACCGGTCTGGGCGGCCGGCGGATTCGTTTCGCCGCCGGCCCCCGCGACCACGATCTCGGCATCCTTGCTGGACGCGATTTCAGCCGCGTTTTCCACAAATCAGGAAAACAACGCTTCGCCACCCGCGCCGCCGCCGCCCCGCATTGCGCCTTGTTCTAGCTGCCTGCGACGATATCTCCTCGCCCCGTCCCGTTTGCGCTGCATAATTTCCGGGCAGCAGCGCTGTGCGTGCTCTGCACTTCGCTGAACTCTCGGCGCTTGGTCCAGCCGAATAAAGGTTGACGGGGAGCAAAACTTGGCGGTACACCCAGCAGCATGCACACAGCGCGGTGCATCCTCATCTAACTCATGTCGGGCGATGCGAGCACGCCGGCCGCCACCGTCCTCATCGTGGACGACGATCCTGCCATGCTCCATTACCTGCGCACCTTGCTGGAACTGGACTCTTACCATGTAGAAATCGCGGACGGCGGGTTGCAGGCGATGGAGCTGGTCAGCGCCGGCTTGGCCCCCGATCTGGTTCTGATGGATGTCAACATGCCTGGCCTGGACGGGCTCGAAACCCTGCGCCGGCTGCTGCAAATCCGCCCCGGTCTGAGGGTGATCATGTGTTCCGGCACTCCCGACCCACGCCAGGCCCTGGAGGCCTTCGTCAGCGGCGCTCAGGAATTTCTCACCAAGCCGTTCCGGCACTTGTATCTTTCCGCCACCCTGGAGCGCTGCCTGGCCTCCCGGAACAGCGCGGCCCAGGCTGTGCCCTGGCATGTGGTGCAGGAAATGTGGGAGATGGCCAACTGAGGCGGGGCGAGTTTCTAATTCAGTAATTTCTAGTTTCTATATTGAAGCTTTGGTCCCGCTCAGACGCGGGGGCCAACGACGGCCTTGCTAGCCCTGCCTGCGGGACGGCCCAAGGCCGCTTGCTCAGCCAGATATTGCTCCAGCAGCTGCCGCTCCGGCTTGCCCATGCCGATGAACTTCACCCCCACGCCAAAGCCGGCATGACTGCTGGTCACCAGCCCAGGAGTGGCCAGTTTGCTGTTCCTCAGCCAGATCACCAGATCGAGCTGCGTGCTGACCGGCAAGGGAATCATCATCTCGATGTAGCAGCCGCCCAGGCTGAGGTCCACCAGATTGCCCCTCACCGGCGATCCCGAAGACTGCAGGCGCACCTCCACGCTGGCCCGGCACTCGAAGCGGGGAGAACGCCGCCGGTCGGCAACTTTGGCGGGAACATAAGGATCGGGCGCGGCCGCTGGCAGCGGCACATCCCATAGCGGCTGGCCAGGCACAGCATTTTCCAGCCCCACCAGGCCCTGCTCCTCGCCGCCCGCTTCCCCCACCCAGGTGACGCGAAAACGCGCCTTCTGCTGCTTGTAGGTCACACCCACCGCATCGCCCGGCTTGAGCTGGCGTTTTACCCCTTCCAGCTGCACTCCCTGCGCGCTGATGTTGCGGGTGAATACGGAATCAATGAACGCCCTCCCCGAGGCGTCGGTGCCCCAGAGCTTGACCGCCAGTCTGGCCGTGGTGCGTCCTTGCCTGCGCCGTCCCATCCTGCTCCTGCTGTGGCTTAGAGGGGGGTGTGGCTATGTTAAGCCGGGAGGCGCAGGCTTCCACAAGTTACCGCAGTCACCAGTGCTGTGCCCGCCGGCGGCAAAACTGCGCAAAAGCTTGCAATCCGGATCGTGAAACTGGAACGCGAACCGCCTTGTTATCTATCAGTTAGCGATTTTGGCTGGCGGCATGGCGATTGCTATTTTCGAGTACTTCTTTGGCCGCTGTTGCCGTACACAAATTGCTGAGGCCCTGAATGACCTATAAAGAAACTTTCTGGATGGCGTGCGACACCATCGAACACAATCGCGCCGAGTACGGCCCCTTTAACAGCCGCCTGGAGGCGGAACTGGAAGCCCGCAAACTGGGCTTCCCCTACCTGCTGCGCTACGAGCACGAAGTGGGCGACCACGACGAAATTCAGGATGTGCGCGTGGTCTTTATCGAACTTCCGGAAGCCGCCGAAATGGAGAAGCCGGCCCCGGTGCGCCTCTATACCCGCTGCGCTACCTGCGGCGAGGCCGCCAGCCACGACAAAAACTGGCAGGCCGAAGTCTGGGCCGACATTCATGAATTTGAACACTGCCGCCACCTCGTCCGCCTCTTCGAACAGACCCGCGCCGACGGCCTGAAGGAAGTCGTGGGCTGGCGCCAGGAGT
>JBLMXE010000052.1:0-3578 GCA_050257615.1 Chlamydiota bacterium
TCAGCCAAAGACGAACTTGGCATTTAGCTGTTGGCATTTGGTCCCTGACGCTCTGTGCCGACGAGAATCGTGGACGGCCAAGTGCCAACTGCCAAATGCGATTTTCTTCAAGCAGGCACTAATCTTCACTGGCCAAGTGCCAACTGCCAACGGCGCCGTTCGCCGGCTGAATACTGACTGCTGATTGCTGACTGCTTCCTTGCAGTACAATCTTCAGTTTCGTCTGTTCGAGGAACCATGCCCGAGACTAACGGCTTTCGTGTGTTTGCTACCTGCGATATTGGCGGTGAGGCGCTGGACCGCCTGCGCCTGCGCGGCTACGAAGTGGAGGTTTATCCCAGCGCCGAGCCGCCGCCCAAAAAAATCATCCTCGACAAGCTGCGCCAGGGCGCGGACGCGCTCATCACCACGCTGCGCGATCCCATTGACGCCGAGGTCTTCGAAGCAGGGAAGCCGAGGCTAAAGGTGGTCGCCCAGTACGCCGTCGGCTTCGACAACATCAACCGCGCCGATGCCAACCGCTACCGCATCCCTTTCACCCACACCCCCGATGTGCTCACCGAGGCCACCGCCGAGTTCGCCTTCTTCATCATGGGCGCCCTCGCCCGCAAGCTGTGGAATAGCGAGAAGCTGGTGCGCGAAGACAAATGGGGCTCCTGGCACCCCTACCTGCCGTTCCTGGGCGACGAAGTCACCGGCAAGACCATCGCCATCATCGGCACTGGCCGCATCGGCCTGGCCATGATCAAGAAGTCCACCGGCTTCGACATGAACATCTTGTGCTACGACCCGGTGTACCAGAATCACGACTACATTCAGGCCATCCAGCAGATCAAGGACTTGCGCTACGAGCGCCGCCTCAACCCCGAGCGCACCTGGATCAAGTACACAAGCTTTGAAGACGCCATCAAGAGCGCCGACTTTATCAGCGTGCACGTACCTCTGTTACGCGAAGGCGAGGCCAAGGCGCCCACCTACCACCTGTTCAACGAATTCACCCTGCGCATGATGAAGCGCACGGCTTACCTGGTGAACACTTCGCGCGGCCCGGTGGTGGACGAAAAAGCACTTTACAAGGCGCTGAAGGAAAACTGGATTGCGGGCGCCGCGCTCGATGTTTTCGAAAAGGAACCCCTACCCGCCGACTCGCCACTGCGCGATCCGTCGCTGGCCGATCGCCTGCGTTTGTTCAATCACTTCGCCAGCGGCGCCAGCATCACGCGTCTTTCCCCCGATCCCAACAAGGGCATGGCCGGGCGCTGCGTCCAGGCTGTCATTGATGTTCTGGAAAAGAACTACGGCGGCGACCTCACCAAGGTGCCCAACGTGGTGAATAAGGAAGCCTTCGGCAAATGAACTACATCCCGCTGGGCCGCTTTACCTCCAGCTCGTTAATCACCTGCTGCACATTGGGCACGCTGGAGGCCAGTTGCTGAGCTGCCTGGCGGTCGTCTGCAGTGTCCACCTTGCCGGTCAGCGTTAGCACCCCGTTTTTCGCCTTGTAATGGATGCCCTTGTCCAGGTGATTGGCAATCAGAGCCGCCTGGTATTCCTTTTCTATGGCGGTATCCACGTCGCTGGAAATTTTCCGGGCCGCTGATTCCTGGTCCACGGGCTGAACACTAATCTGGTTGGCGATAACCCGGTTCGGAGCCGCCGCTTTGGCAACTTCCATCGCCCGCGTCTTGGCATCGGGCGAATGTACCGTTCCACCCAGGGTGATGAGGTTCTTATCACGGTCTTCGTCAACCGTAACCTTCTGTAAATCAGCCTGTTGTAACGCTTTTGTTACATTGTCCTTAAGGGCCGGGTTGTTGCCGCGCTGACTGCTGCACCCCAAAGCAAAAAAGATTGCCAAAATTGACAGCCCCACCATGATGCGTGCTGCACGCATAGTTTTTTCCTGACCTGTTCTGGGGAACGTCAGCAAACTGTGATGCTTGCTTGTAGCCTCAGGAGGGCCAGAGAACGCGCCCAGGGCGGGAACTCGCGAATAGTGCCGTCTGACCTTGGAACTGGAAAAACTGGCAACTGACAACTGACCACTGGCAACTATCTCACTGCCAGCGCCGCCACCATGGAATGGAACACCTTAATCCCGTCGGTGCCGCCCAGTTCGCGCTCGCTGGCGCGCTCGGGATGCGGCATCATGCCCAGCACGTTGCGACTTTCGTTGCAGATGCCGGCAATATTTTCCAGCGATCCGTTCGGATTGGCTTCCGGAGTGATCTCTCCTTCCGGCGTGCAGTAGCGGAAAACGATGCGCTGTTCGCGCTTCAGCGCCTCCAGCGTGGGCTGATCGCAGAAATAATTGCCGTCCATGTGGCCGATGGGAATGGTCAGCACCTCGCCCTGCCGGCAGCCGTTGGTAAAGGGCGTCTCGGTGTTTTCCACCCGCACCTGCACCGGCTTGCAGATGTACTTCAGCGCCACGTTGCGCATCAGCGCGCCCGGCAGCAGCCCCGACTCGCAAAGAATCTGGAAGCCATTGCAGATGCCGATCACCAGCCCACCGCCCTGGGCAAATTTGCGCACCGCCTCCATGACCGGAGCGAAACGCGCGATGGCGCCGGTGCGAAGGTAATCGCCATAAGCGAAGCCCCCCGGCACGATGATGGCGTCGCAGTTCTCCAGGTCATGCGACTCATGCCATAGAAATGTGACCGGTTGCTGCGCCACCTGCGACGCCACCCAGTAAGCGTCGTGATCGCAATTGGAGCCGGGAAACACCAGCACGCCAAATTTCATGAGGGCTTGGCCTTTCGTAGGGTCTCTGCCATCGAGTCTAGCACGAAGAAAAAAAGAACTGTCCTCCCCACCTCGCTACGGAACCGCCACGCCCCGGCCGGCGTAAAAATTAATGAGGGAGCTCCCTGCGGCATCCAATAGAGTATGAGCCTCGAATCCATGGACCTGCGTGACCACCTCCGCATCACCGGCGGAGCCCTGCATCGCTGGATCGTCGCTCAAACCTACGACGCCATAATCGTTGGCGCATTGTGGTACATCGGCCTGACCATCATTCATGTGCCCTGGGCGCCCCTGTGGGCGGGGCTGGGCGCGGTCCTGCAATTCATCCCCAACATTGGCCCGGTGCTGGCGCTGATCGGCCCCGCCTTTGCCGCCCTAGTCAGCGACGGCGGCATGCGCTCGCTCTACGTGCTCATCCTCTACGCCGTGATCGTGGTGGTGGATGGCCTGGTCCTGCAGCCGCTGCTGCAGAAGCGCATGAATCGTGTGCCCATCTGGGCGTCTCTGCTGACGCCGATCGTCCTCGGCATCCTCATCCCCTTCTGGGGTGTGCTGATAGCCGCCCCGCTGCTGGCCGTGGTTTATGCCTACAAGGCCCACGCCGGCAGCGGAGCTTAGCGTCCGGTGTTCCCTAGGCCGATCTCCCCAGGCCCGCCTTGCTGCTTTCCGAGGTAGTTGGGTCAATGACGGTTTTCACCTCCGAAATGCGGTTGGCGGGAAATCCGCCTCGGGTCGCATGTTCGCGAATCATTTCCGCGTTGGGCGCGATGTAGATGCAATAAATCTTGTCGCCGGTTACGTAGCTGTGCACCCACTGAATCTGCGGC
>JBLMXE010000053.1:0-11434 GCA_050257615.1 Chlamydiota bacterium
GGCGGCGGCACGACCACAGGCTTCGGAGGTACGACCGCCGGTTGTGCAATCGGCGCCGGGACGGACGGCGCCGGGGGCGGTGGGGGCGTGGCCGGCTTGGCGGGCGCAGGAGGCTGCTGAACCGCCGCGGGCGGCGCAGCCACCGGCTTGCTCTCCACCGGGGGCGCTGCCGGAGCCGGGGGGGGCGGAACGGGACGTTTCACGGGCGGAGCGCTGGCGGCCTGCTGCTTTTGTGTAATCGCCTTGAGCACGTCTCCCGGCTTGGAGATGTGCGACAGATCAATCTTGGTCTTGATGGCGTCGGCGTCTTCACTGCGCGCGCGCGAGGATCTCGCGGAACCTGCCGTTTGCGCCTGAGCCTGGGCCTTGAAATGCGCCCGCACCCTCTCCGCTTCATCCACCTCAATGGAGCTGGAATGGGTCTTTTTTTCGGTGACGCCCACCACTGGCAGAACGTCCAGAATTGCTTTGCTTTTGACCTCCAGTTCCCTGGCGAGGTCGTTAATCCGAATCTTCATCCGCCTTCTGTTTCCTCCGTTTGTCTTCCCCGCTAAGTCTTCATATCAACCTCACGGTTCTGTTAATTCAGTTTCAAGTTTCCAGTTTCAGATTTCCGTCCGTTCATTCCGAAATCGAAACCTTAAAACTCGAAACTGCGGCCTTGCTACGAGCTTCCCTTCTCTTCAGGGGGAATGTTTTCCTCGTCCGGATGCTCGGCATGAGTATGGACCTCGGCCGCATCGGCCGGGAGCGCGTTCTCTGCGCCGCTGACCGCCTCCGCTTCCAGCGACTGCTCGCTGGCGGCCAGTTCTTCAACGCTCTCCGGCGCCATCTCGGCCGCATCAGACAAGCCCTGGGTATCGCCTGATTGCCCCGCCGAATCCGGACCCAGCTCCTCGCTGCGCTCCGCACCTGTGGCCGGCTGCTCTTCCGCCGGCGCTTCCCCTGCTTCCAGGCTGGAAAAATAATTATTTACCGCCAGGCTGATTTTTTCCACCGTCTTGGGGCCGATGCCGGGGATGGCCTCCAACTGCTCCGGCGTCATATCCGCCAGAGCCTCGACCGTGGTCACGCCTGCGGCCGTCAGCTTCTCGATCACGCCTTCGCCCAGGTCGGGGACGCGCTCCAGCGGAGTGACCGTCTGGCTGACCAGCGCCGACATCTGCAGCTCCACTTCCTGGCGCTTCTCCTCTTCGCTCTTGATATCAATCTTCCAGCCCAAGAGCTTGGCCGCCAGTCGCACGTTCTGGCCCTTCTTGCCGATGGCCAGGGAAAGCTGGCTGTCGTCCACGATCACTTCCAGGTGCTTGTCCGTAGCGTCCAGCACGGTCACGCGGCTCACCTTGGCAGGCTGCAGGGCGCGCTCGGCAAACGACACCGAGTCTTCCTGGTACTCGATAATGTCAATCTTCTCGCCGCGCAGCTCGCGGATGATGGACTGCACCCGCATGCCCTTCATGCCCACGCAGGCGCCCACCGGGTCCACGTCCTTGTCTTTGGACATGACCGCGATTTTCGTGCGCTCGCCGGCTTCGCGCGCGATGGCGCGGATCTGCACCGTGCCGTCGTAGATTTCCGGCACTTCGGTCTGGAATAGATGCTGCACCAGCTCCGGCGCCGCGCGCGAAACCACCACCTGCGGGCCTTTCGCGGCGCGTTCCAGGCGCGCAATCACCACGCGCACGCGCTCGCCCACGGCAAACGACTCCAGGCGCGACTGCTCCTTGCGCGGCATGCGCGCTTCCGCTTTGCCGATGTCAAAAATGATGTCCGGGCCTTCGATCCGCTTCACCGTGGCGTTCACGATCTCGCCGACGCGGTTGACGTACTCGTTGTAAACCGTATCGCGCTCCGCCTCGCGCACCTTCTGAAAGATGACCTGCTTGGCCAATTGCGCCGAAATGCGGCCCAGTCCCGTGGGATTGGACATCTGGTGCGTGGCTCGCAACTCGCGAATCTCCCCGCCCACTTCCACGTTACCGTCAATTTTGCGGGCCTGTTCCAGCGTGATCTGCAGATTGGGGTCTTCCACCTGCTCGGGTGTTTCCACTACAGCCCGGACCGCATACACGCGGATATTGCCGCTCTCCTTGTCCAGTTCGGCACGCAAGTTCTCCTGCGTCTTCATGGACTTGCGGGTAGCGATCGAGATCGCGTCCTCGACCGCGCTGACCACGATCTGGGGGTCAATTCCCTTCTCGCGGCTCAGGGCGTCAATCGTGTTGTACAGCTCGCTTGCCATAGCCTTGCTTTCCTAACTGATGTTGGCTTGCTACCGCTCCAGACGCTTGGCCCTAGATCTCTGGCACCAGGTTCGCCCGTTCCACGTTTCTCAATTCGATCGCGATTCGCTGCGAGGCCGGTGGCTCCGCCTTCGACCCCTGCTTACTGCTCTTCCGGCTCACGGTCAAATCCAGCGTCAAGCGGTCTTCCTCAAAACCCTCCAGCCGGCCCTGAAAGTGACGGTTGCCTTCCACCGGCTCGCGCGTCATCACCTTGACCAGGCTGCCGGTAAAGCGCTGGTAATCCGCCGGGCGCACCAGCTTACGGTCCAGCCCGGGCGAAGAGACTTCCAGCAGATACGAGCCGCCCGGTACCGCGTCCTCGACATCCAGGATCGTACCCACCTCGTGGCTGACGTTGGAGCAATCCTCGTGGGTCACGCCTCCCAGCTTGTCAATAAACACCCGCAACATGCGGGATTTGCCCCCACCGCGGAACTCCACATCCACCACTTCCAGGCCCCGGGAAGCGGCCACGCGCTCCACGATGCCGCGCACGTGCTCCATGTCCAAGGCCATGAAAATAAACCTTTTACTTACTTCCGGCTGATCGAAAAACACCTCAAACAAAAAGTGGGCTTGCGCCCACTGGTGTGTTTCGTCAAAACCGGTAGTTACACAACAGTTCTGGGGTAAATAATACGCCGGAAAAGGGCAAAAGACAAACCGGGAGGGGGCCCTCGGCTCAGGGCTAATAAGCCGTCACCCACGGCACCTTGCGCCGTCGTTCCCGTTGTCCTACCTTTCCCACTAATGTCCCCGCTGAATATTGCTTCGGCAGCAACCGACGACCTATGCCGGGCAGCTCAAAAGCGCAAGCAGAAATTTTCATGGCTGCTCGCGGCGGTTCTCTTGATGGCAACGTTCCTGGTCGGCAACTTCAAACTAGTAACCGGTGAACACTCCTTAGTTTGGGACGCGGAAGGATTCTTTGCGCCGGCCTACACCCTGGTCGCTGATCATGCGCGGGCCGGGCGCATACTGCTGTGGAATCCATGGAACAGTGCAGGAGCACCTGACTACGCTGAGCCAGAGTTGGGGGCAACCTCGCCGCTCATGATCATAACCGGAGCCATTACAGGGGGCACTGAAACTGGATTCCGCTTCTATTTTCTCTTGATATGGATGTTGGGACCCATTGGCCTGATTTTGCTGGCACGGCACTTGGATGTCCCTCCCTGGGCGGCCGTCGTGGTTGCTGTGGGTTGGGCATTTAATGGCTTTTATACCGGCCACGCTTCTCATGTTTCGTCCATCTACTCCTTATCCGCCCTCCCCTGGATTCTATGGCGCTTTGATGTGGCCTTGCAGACAGGACGGCTGTGGGCGGCGGTAGAAAGCGGTGCGCTCTGGGGGTTATCGGCCTTGGGCGGGTATCCTCAGCTGACAATCCTCACCCCCGGCTTTCTTTTTCTGTGGGCTGCCGGATGGTGGCTGTGCTCTTCCCAGCAGGACACCGGCATCGCCATTGCCTCGGCAACGACGCAAAGAAGCACCAAGAATCTGCGACGTGTCGCCACAGTGCTGGCGCTGTGTGCGGTGGTGGGCGCCGCCATCCTGGCGCCATCCTATGTCGCTTTTTTCAGCGAAGGTCATGGATACAGCGACCGGGTTGGCCCCCGTTCGCGCCTCGAGGCAACGTCTTCCATGCCCATGGAGCGCGGAGCGCTGGCAACTTTTTCCAGTCCCTATCTCAACACTGTCAATATCTACTACACGCGCCTGTGGCCGAGCACGGATGGCTCTTACACCAATGTGTACTTGGGCGCCTTGATTCCCATCTTCGTTTTGCTGGCCTTCCTCTGCCATCCCTTCTCGGCCTGGCGATGGTGGGTGGCGGGAATGGCGATGTTCGTTCTCACCTGTGCCGTGGGCAGCCAGCTCCCTGTACGCGGATGGCTTTACGACTACATTCCTCCCACCCGCTACTTTCGCAATCCCGGACTGTTCCGATGTTATGGAATGTTGTGCGTGGCCGTGCTCGCGCTGATCGGGTTGAAGGATCTCGCCGGTGAGCTGGAACAGCCGGCGAGTGCCATTTGGCAGAAGTTGGCGGCTGCCGCCAGCGCATTGACTGTTACCGCTTGCACAACGTACTTCGCCATTCTGTTCCACGTTGCCAACCGGGGCAGCGGCTTTTCGCGGGCTACCTGGTACCTGGCGATCACCTGGGGGACGGCATTGGCCATCGCAGTTGTCGGCGCGATCAAGCCCAGCAGCAGAAGAATGCTGCCGGCATTTTTGGTCGTGCTCGCCCTGGCAGACGGGTTGCTCAGCTTCAGCATAGGGCGTGCCGCGACTGTCTCCGCCAACTACCACGCCCGCCAGGTATGGGACGAGCTAAATGCGGCGCACAATTCCAGCCTCGACCTGACTGCCAACGGTCTGCGCAGGCAGTTGCAGTTCGATAGGTTTCCAGACTCGTATCCCAACAATCACAACGTGGTAGTTAAGGGGCCGACATTCAGGAATTACGACACCATGACCAATCGTTTTCAAGCCGCCTTGGCCAATGATCCTGCGCTCGTCGGGATGGCCCTGGGAAATGAGCGGATTTGGTTCTCGAGGGATGGGGTTGAGGTACCGCCATCCAACCAGTCGTACGATCAATTCGCTCAGCGGAGTCAGCGTCTTGGCGCTCCCGTAGTGGTCGTGCACAGCCCAAGCGAGATGATTGACATATCTGGACGGGACCCGGCTGCGGCTTCTGACACGGCCAAAATTCCCGCCATTTCGCGCCTGCGACCGGCACAGCGGGTCCATGTAAACCTGATCCGCTATACACCTAACCACCTTGACTTTAAGGTCAACTGCCCGGGCGACGGCTGGCTTCTGGTCACCGATAGATGGGCGCGGGGGTGGCGTGCGCGCGTCAACGGGCGGTCCGCCGAGGTATTCGGCGGTGATTTTATTTTCCGGGCGCTGCGGGTTTCGTCCGGGCAAAACACGGTGCAATTTTCTTATCGCCCCGCTGGTTTCCCCTGGCTGGTGCTTTTAAGCTGGGGGACTTTGGCGGCGGTGTGCGCGAACTCGATCCGACTGGGCCGGCAACAACGGGCAGCGTTTGCGAGGCGGACAACTGGACAACTCTAAGAGCAGGAACTAGCGCGCGGTCCAGCCGCCATCAATCAGCAGAGTGTGACCAGTAATCAGGGAGGCCGCGGGGGCGGCCAGGAAGACCACCGCTCCGGCCACTTCCATTGCTTCGCCAATGCGATGCAGGGCGGCGATGCGCTCGACCACATCGGCACGAAAGGCGGGATCGGCCAGAGCCGCCTCCGTGCCGGGCGTGTGGATGAAGGTAGGAGCCACGGCATTAACCCGGATATTGTGCTTGCCCCACTCCACGGCCAGGCATTTGGTGAGATGGGCAATGGCGGCCTTGGTCATGCAGTACACCGATTCGGTGGGCAAGGCGGCAAATCCCGCCTGGGAGCTCATGTTGATGATGCAGCCGCGCTTCTGCTGAATCATGATGCGGCCGGCTGTCTGGCTGGCGAAGAATGTTCCCTTCAGGTTCACCGCCAAGGTGAGATCGAAATCCTCCTCGCGCACGTTTTCCGCGAGATTCTCGGGAGCAATGCCGGCGTTGTTGACCAGGATGTCGAGACGGCCGAAATGGGTGGCAGCATGGTTGACGGCTCGCGTGACCTGATCGAGGCGAGTCATGTCCATCTGCAGCGGCAGAGCGCGCCGGCCCAGGGCTTCGATGTCGCGCACCAGCTCGCCGCCCGTGTTCACATCGCGCAGACCCAGGGCGACATCCGCGCCGGCCTGCGCCAGAGCTAAGACTATGGCGCGGCCCAGTCCACGCGCCGCGCCCGTCACCAGGGCAACATCGCCGGTCAGATCAAATCTGGGATAGTCGTTAGCCATGGCGAAGGATTGAGACTAGCATCAGTTGATTCCGAGGGGGGCACCTTGGGTCGCGGTTCCCCTTCGCACCCAAAGGTACAGGACCAACCAGGCCGGCGCAGTCCACGTGTAGGCCGTGCCGGTCTTACGAATGAGGACAAACGCGACCATAAGCGCCGAAATCCCGGTATAGCCTATCAGGGTTTGAAGCTGCAGGCGCCGCGCACTGCGCGCCAGCGGAACCGCAAGCTGCATGAGTGCGGGGAGCAACACGACCTGATCGAACAGCCAGCCATAGGCGGTTGTGACCAGGGAAACCAGCAGCAGCAAGGGCAGGTATCCGGGCCAGTTCCACTCCCGGCGCCGGGTCCACCAGAAAATTACCGCCCAGCCGAGGCCCAGGAAAGATGGCACAAACTGCAGCCAGGCGTGATCTCCCCACCGCATCCGCAATAGTGTGCCGAAGGCGGGGCTGGGGTTGCTGAGCACTGCTCCTCCGGCAGCGAGTTGCAGGTACTGGTGCAAGAGCTTCGGGTTCAGCAGCAAGGGCAAAGCGGTTGCCGTCAGGAAGGCGAGCGCTACCCCTGCTACCAGCTTCCATCTTGGGCGCTGCAGATTCTCCAGAAGTAACGCGACCCAAAACAGATAGAGCAGTTGTGGCTTGAGCGCGATCAGAATTGTGGCGGCTCCCGCCAGCAGCGGACGCTTCGTCTGGTAACGCAGAAACAGCGTAAGCCCAAGCAGAATGAGAGGCCCTATCTGCCCAAGTCCCAATGCGGTCAGCAGAGGAAAGAAGCTGGCAGCCAGGAGCCATCCCAGCCAGCGGCGGCGCGGGTCGCCAGCATACTGGCGCCACAGGAAATCCCCGCAGGCAAAGACGGTGACTAAATTGAGCAGGAGCCAGACGGCGCTCGCCCAGTTGTACGAGAGCACACCGAAGGGCAGGATGAAGGGCAAGGTCCAGGGGGGATTCCACATGAGCAGCGGACGCTTGTCCGCACGGCCGGTGGCGGCTTCCACCGCCAGCATGGTGGAGGGAGAATAGGGATTCCCGCCCGCCAGCAAAACGTGCGCGGCCGCCCAATATTCCACGAAGTCATTATGCAAAGGTGCGCGGGTCGTGTTCAGCGCCACCAGCAGGAGCGCACAAGCAATCGCCACCAGTGCCGCGTCACGAAAGCGCTTGCGGTCTGCTTTCTTGCCCTGCTGCGCCTCCGGTTCCGAATTGCCCCTCATGGGCTCGGCAGCATGGCCCATCGAAATACGCCCTCCTCCCGTAAACCGCACGCTTTAGGCACCCCTCGTACCACACTGGTGCTATCGCCGGTCAGGAACAGCATGGGACGGCTGCAGAATCTGCGACTGCATGCGCTTACGCTACCACGGGTTACTTCAAAGTTGCCGCATGACGACTGCTTCTTTAGAATAAAGTTTTCCGCGAGAAAAACCCCATGATTCATTTTCCGGTGCCTGAGGCACTTACTTTCGACGACGTGTTGCTGCAGCCCGCCCGCTCCGATGTTACTCCGGCCACGGTCAACACGCAGACTCGGCTCACGCGCAACATCACGCTGAACATTCCCATCATCAGCGCGGCCATGGACACGGTCACAGAATCGCGCATGGCCATCGCCCTGGCGCAGCAGGGCGGCATCGGCATCATTCACCGCAACCTCAGCGTGGAGCAGCAGGCCAATGAGGTGGACAAGGTGAAACGCTCGGAAAGCGGCATGATTGTGGACCCGGTCACTATGTCGCCCGACGATAAGGTGGCGGACGCCCTGGAAGTCATGCGCCAGTACAAAATTTCCGGCGTGCCCATCACCAAGAACAAGAAACTGGTGGGCATTCTCACCAATCGCGACTTGCGCTTTGAAACCCGCACCGACATTCCCATAAGCAAAGTGATGACCAAAGAAAACCTCATCACCGTGCCCGTGGGCACCACCCTGGAAGAAGCGGAGAAAATCCTGCACAAGCACCGGGTGGAAAAGCTGCTGGTGGTGGACGATAAGTACAACCTGAAGGGGTTGATCACGGTTAAGGACATCCAGAAAAAGCTGAAGTATCCCAACGCAGCCAAGGACTCGCATGGGCGGTTGCGGGTGGGCGCGGCTATAGGCGCTACGGGCGATTACCTGGAGCGGGCGCAGGAGATGGTAAAAGCCAAAGTGGACGTGCTGGCCATTGACAGCGCCCACGGGCACTCCAGCCGGGTGCTGGAAGCCATCAAGACCATCAAAGCAAAGCTGCCGGAAGTTGACCTGCTGGCGGGCAACGTGGGTACCTTTGACGGGGCTTGCGAACTGGCGCGCAGCGGCGCCGACGCTATTAAGGTCGGCATTGGTCCCGGCTCCATCTGCACCACCCGCATCGTGACCGGAGCGGGCGTACCGCAAATTACCGCCGTCGCGGAAGCTTACCGCGCCACGCGCGAGGCGCAGATTCCTATCATCGCGGACGGGGGCGTCAAGTACTCGGGTGACATTACCAAGGCGCTGGCCGCGGGCGCGGCGGTGGTCATGATCGGTTCCCTCTTTGCCGGCACCGACGAGAGCCCGGGCGAGACCATCCTCTACCAGGGCCGCTCCTTCAAGCAGTATCGCGGCATGGGGTCGCTGGGAGCCATGGCTGCGGGCTCGGCGGGAGCGGAGCGCTACTTTCAGCAGCTCGACGGCGGCGAGGCTTCCACCGGAATGCCGACCGAGGAGGGCGATCAGAACCGGCTGGCCAAGCTGGTCCCTGAAGGCATCGAGGGCCGGGTTCCCTACCGCGGCTCAATATCCATGATCGTCACCCAACTGGTGGGCGGTCTGCGCTCCGGCATGGGCTACTGCGGGTGCGGCAGCATTCCCGAACTGCAGCAGAAAGCGCGTTTCGTGCGCATCAGCATGGCCGGGCTGCGCGAGAGCCACGTGCACGACGTGATCATCACCCGCGAGGCGCCAAATTACCGGCTGGAGTAAAAGCAGCCGTCAGCTATCAGCACTCAGCATTCAGCCCGCGAAATGCCGTCCCTGACCTACCAATGCACGAAGGGGCTGAGTGCTGATTGCTGAGTGCTGATTGCTGTTCCTAAAGTGCTATTCTGAAACGTAATTCAACATTTCCGTGAACCCTGAATCCCGCAAGTTTCCCTGGCGTGAATGGACCGCGGCCATACTGTGGCTGATCCTGATCGCCATCGAATCAACGCCCTGGCTGTCATTCCAGAACACCGGCCATATCCTGTACCAGCTGGTGGCTTCTCTGTTTGGAGCCATTAACCAATCCAGTGTCACATTTGCCAACTCGGTACTGCGCGAGGTAGGCCATGTTACCGGATATGGTGTGCTGAGCTGGCTGCTGTTTCGCGCCTGGCGGGTAACTCTAGGCTCCCGCGCCGCATCCTGGGCGTTTTCCTGGTCGGCCATAGCCTTTTTCATGACGGCTGCAGTGGCCAGCCTGGACGAATGGCACCAGACCCTGTTGCCCTCCCGTACCGGCAGCATTCATGACGTTTTTCTAGATAGCACAGCCGCACTGGTGGTGCAGGTCCTGCTCTTTGCCTTGCTGCGCAAGCGGCGAGTCGGGCAGGTGGAGGAGAAGTCCACGGTCGCGGTTGGGGATTGAGAAAACCAGCACTTAGCCATCAGCACTTGGCATTTAGCTCCGTGAAGTGCGTGGATGGGAAACTCTAAGTGCTTGCACGCCCGATCACGGAAAAAATTGCTCAGAAAGAGCTTCCGACGAGCACGCGTGTATTCGGCAATTGCCATGCAGGCCAAATGCTAGGCGCTAAATGCTCAGTGCTCTTCCCACATATTTTTCATTCGAAAACACGCTTACTAGCAGCATTGCTGCCGCGATCGCCGCCAAAACTGCCGAGAGATACAAGGGGAGCTGCGGGCCGTAGTGCTTCCACAGCTCACCGGTGATGATGCTGGAGAGAAGTGCGGCGACGCTGGTCACGAAGAAGAAGACCCCGAAGGCGCGGCCACGCACCTCGCTACCGGCGGTCTGAGCTACCAGGGCGCGCAGGACCGGGTTGGTGAGCGCGTAATACAGCCCATAACAGGCCATGGCCGCCCATAGTGCGCCGCGCGAGGGTGCCAGCGCGAAGACGAAGTACACCGCGGCAAACACCAGGTAACCCGCGGCCGCAATCGCGCGCTTGGAAACACGGTCGGCGAGCCGGCCCGCGGGCCAGGACAGGGCGGTATAGGTGAGGTTGAACACCAGCCCCAGCAAGGGGGCGTGCCGCGAGGGTATGCCGGCATCATGCGCGCGCAAGACCAGGAACATATCGCTGGAGTTCCCCAGTGAGAACAGCCCCACGGCCACCAGAAAGTAATAGAAGCCGGCGGGCAAGTGGGTCACGATTGCGGCAGGTGGAGCCTCAGGATTCTTTCGATGATCGCCTTTATCCCCAGTCAGCACGGAAGCGGGCTGCTTCTGCAGGCCGGTTTCGCGAATTCCGAAAACTGCCGCCAGGATAGCCAGCGCTCCCGGCACAGCCGCCACCCAGAAGACGCCGCGAAAGCCGAAATGGAAGAGCAGCCAGAGGGCAAGCAGGGGCCCGGCTATGGCGCCGGCTGAATCCATGGCCTGCAGCAGCCCGAAGGCGGAGCCGATTTTCTCCTGCGGCACCGACTCGGCCAGCATCACGTCGCGGGGCGCGCCGCGCACCCCCTTGGCCAGGCGATCGCCAAAGCGCACCAGCAGCACCTGCCACCAGGCTGTGGTCACGGCCAGCACCGGCTTAAGAACGTTGGCAACGGTATAGCCAAAAACCACCAGCGGCTTCCGCCGCCGCACTCGGTCGGTGAGCAGCCCGGAGAACAGCTTGGCGAAGGAGGAGACGCTCTCCGCCACGCCTTCAATCAGCCCGAGCTTGGCCGGACCCGCGCCGATGGTGAGCAGAAAAGCGGGCAGAATCCAGTAGGCCATCTCGGTGGCGGTGTCGTTGAAGAAAGAAGTGGCGCCGAAGACGTAAAGATTGCGGGAACGGTCGCGGGCGACGGGCTCAGCTGGGGGAGCGGCCATGGGATTCTTTTAGCACAGCCGGGCGGACTGGTCGCGGACGAGGGCGCGGGCGCCACAAAATTCACGTAAGGCGAATCAGTACAGAGCGCCGTACTTGGTGGCTACCCAGCGTCCGTCCTTCTGCATGGTGGTGACCCACAGGTCCTCGGGATAGGTGCTCTGGCCGTCGCGGCGCATCACATGGTAGTGCAGGATGACCAGCGGCGGTTCGTCTTCCCGGTCAAACAATGTCCAGGAAACCAGCGGGTGCTGGTCTTCCGACTTGCAGATAA
>JBLMXE010000054.1:0-10907 GCA_050257615.1 Chlamydiota bacterium
CTGGCTGCATTTTCTAACAATGAGGACGTCGCCCTTCCTGACGCCGCAGTTTCCGCGCCCGCGTCTGCCCGCAGATAGCTGGGGAGAACTCCCGTCGGGCGGCAAGCACGGGGTCTGGCCGGGAGTTGTCGCTGTGCTTTAAATCACTTGTCTTTGTGCGCAGTATCACCGCCGCCTTGGCCCCCTCCTCCGACAATGAGGTGGCGGAAACATTTCTGTGACGGCGTGCGATCAGCGGCACGCGGGGAGAGGCATCATGGCCATAACTAAGCAAGACGCGCTCGATTATCACTTTGGGGGCAGACCCGGCAAAATCGAGGTCACCCCCACCAAACCTTGTCGCACCCAACGTGATTTGAGCCTGGCCTATACGCCCGGCGTCGCCGAGCCATGCCTGGAAATCCAGAAGAACCCGCATGATGCCTTCAAATACACCAGCCGCGGCAACCTGGTCGCGGTGGTCAGCAATGGCACCGCCGTGCTCGGGTTGGGTCACATTGGTGCCCTGGCCGGCAAGCCGGTCATGGAGGGCAAAGGCGTCCTCTTCAAGCGTTTCGCCGACATTGATGTTTTTGATCTGGAAGTGGACACCACCAACCCCGACGACGTAATTCGTCTCTGCCAGCTCCTGGAGCCCACTTTCGGCGGCATCAACCTGGAAGACATCAAAGCGCCGGAGTGCTTCTACATCGAAGAAACTCTCAAGAAAACCATGAAGATTCCCGTCTTCCACGACGACCAGCACGGCACCGCCATTATTTCTGGAGCCGCCCTGCTCAACGGCCTCGAACTGGTGGGCAAAGACATCAGCAAAATCCGCTTGGTGTTGAATGGAGCCGGTGCGGCGGGAATCGCCTGCGCCGAACACTATGTTCGCCTGGGCGTGAAGCGCGAGCACATCACTCTGGCCGATACCAAGGGCGTGATCTATGCCGGCCGCAAGGAAGGCATGAACCCCTACAAGGAACGTTTCGCCCACGATACCCCGATGCGCACTCTGGCGGAGGCGGTCAAGGGCTGCGACGTGCTGGTCGGCTTATCAGTCAAGGGCGCCTTCACCCCCGACATGATTCGCTCCATGGCTGCGAAGCCCATCGTTTTCGCCATGGCCAATCCCGATCCGGAAATTACTTACGACGAGGCGCGCGTCGTGCGCACCGATATCATCATGGCCACCGGGCGTTCCGACTATCCCAACCAGGTCAACAATGTGCTTGGCTTCCCCTTCATCTTCCGCGGCGCGCTGGACGTGCATGCCACCGCTATCAACGAGGAGATGAAGCTGGCGGCCACCCGCGCCCTGGCTGCCCTGGCCAAGGAAAACGTTCCCGACAGCGTCTGCCGCGCCTACGGGGTGCAGCGTCTGGCCTTTGGGCCCGATTACATCATTCCCAAGCCCTTCGACTCTCGCGTCCTGATGTGGGAAGCTTCCGCCGTGGCCCGCGCCGCCATGGAAACCGGCGTCGCTCAGGAACCCGTGGACAACGTCCAGTATCGCGAACAACTGGAGGCGCGCCTGGGCAAGGCTCATGAAGTGGTGCGCATGATGGTGCAGAAAGCAAGGGTCAAGCCCCAGCGCGTTGTCTTCCCCGAAGGCGAGAACGAGAAAATCCTGCGCGCCTGCCACATTCTGGTGGAGGAGGAAATTGCCAAGCCCATCTTGCTGGGCGCCGAAGCCGCCATCCAGGCCAAGGCGGCCGAACTGGGCCTGTCCCTGCAGGGCATGGAAATCGTGGACCCTGCCACCTCTCTCTGGCAGCGTCCCTACGTCTATGAGCTCTACCGCATCCGCCAGCGCCGCGGCATCACTCTCTCCGAGGCGCGCGAGCTCATTCACAACCACAACTATTTCGCTTCCATGATGGTGCGCATGGGCGATGCTGATGCCCTGGTTTCGGGGGTCACCCAGCACTTCCCCGATACCATCCGCCCCGCCCTGCAGGTCGTGGGCGTCCACGAGGGCACGCACAAGGTCTCGGGCTGTTACGTCATGATCACCCGCAAGGGCGACCTGATGTTCCTGGCCGACTGCAGCGTTAACATTGATCCCACCGCCGAAGATCTGGCTGAAATCGCCCTCTGCACCGCCCACGCTGCCCGCCGCTTCGACGTCGAGCCCAAGGTTGCCATGCTCTCCTTCTCCAACTTCGGCAGCACTAAGCATCCACAGGTAGAAAAGGTACGGCGCGCCACGCAGTTGGTGAAACAGGCTGATCCTTACCTGATTGTTGATGGCGAGATGATGGCCGATATTGCCATCACTCCCGAGCTACTGGAGCGGGATTATCCCTTCTCCACCTTGCACGGCGGGGCCAATGTGCTCATCTTCCCCGACCTCGATTCCGCCAACATCGCCTACAAACTGCTGGCGCGCATCGGCGGGGCGGAGACGCTGGGCCCCATGCTCATGGGCATGAAGAAACCTGTGCACCTGCTGCCCCGCGGCGCCGATGTGGACGATATCGTCAACATCGCCACCATCGCCGTGGTGGACGCCCAGGAGAGCGCTGCCGAGCCCGCCTGGGTGGAAGAGCCGGTGGCGGCGGAGTAGTGCTGGCGACCGTGCGCGCGGGCCGAGTAGCGCGAACAGTATCTGGGCGCAGGCGCCCTCGCTCGCGTCCGCCCACATCGAACCGGCGTCATCCCGAGGCGCTTTAGCGCCGAGGGATCTCGCGTGCAGGGCGCTCTCGCCCAACTGTCTGCGCCGCACATCATGATGCTAAGCATGGACAACCAGCTTGCGGCGATGCCCCCCGGCGATGTTCTGGAAATCTGCATTGCCACGGCATTCCTCGTCATCGGGCTCAGTTCGTGTGCCATAGCCGCCCTGCGCCGCCGCGGTGGGGTTCGCATATTCCTCTGGATCGGAATTTGGAGCGCCTCCTATGGCTTGATGCACTTGCTCGAAGTGCGCGCGGTAGAGATTTCTCTTCCGGCTCGGTTGCGAGTGACGACACCCTATGTCGTCACCGCAATCCTCTATCTGACGCTGGTGGTGGCGTCCTTGGCCTGGCTCGAGCTGACCGTCGGAATCATGCGCAGGATCGTCGCCGGGCTGGTCATTTCAGCTGCAGTCACAGCCGCGCTGGGCATCGGCTGGTTCCTCGTTACCGGCGTGAACACCAGATTCATATTCCCCAACAATATGCTGGCCGCCGGATTTCTTCTCCTTCTGCTGGTCACGGTCACGAGCAAAAGGCTTTTCAAGAAGTATCTTCTGCTTCCTCACCGTGGATTTCTTGTCTTGGGGACCGTTGTATTCGCGCTGAATGCGCTCTGCGCGAATGTGTTGCGTCCGCTGTTCGGTTTCCAGTGGCCCATCCTTCTAGACCACGTTGGCTTCCTGGTCCTCCTCGTCGCCTTCGCATACTCAGGATTGCAGATGGTGCTGGCCAACGAACACCGGCTGCTGGAGATCGAGGCCGAGTTGGAGGTCGCCCGGCAGATCCAGGCGTCCATTCTGCCGACCCAGGTCCCAGAGGTTCGTGGCTTGCGCATTTCCGCTACCTATCGGCCGATGGCGTGCGTGGCGGGAGATTTCTACGAGTTCGTGCCGTTGGACCACGAACACGCAGGATTTCTCGTGGCTGACGTCTGCGGTCACGGCGTTCCGGCGGCGCTGATCGCTTCCATGCTGAAAGTAGCGGTGCAGTCGGTCGCCGCGTGTGCGGACAGGCCCGCGGAGTTTCTCGGCGCCCTGAATCGTGTGCTCACCGACCCGCTGCGCGGTCAACTCGTCTCGGCGTCATACCTGTGGATCGACATGGTTGCACACAAGGCGTCGTACTCCGCCGCTGGGCATCCGCCGCTCTTGCGCTGCAACCAGGAAATAGAGCTCGTCGAAAGCAATGGACTGTTGTTCGGCATCTCGCCGGGCGCCGACTATCCGGTGCGCCAATTGTCACTTTTTTCAGGCGACCGGCTGCTGCTCTACACCGATGGTGTGACCGAGGCCGAAAACACCGCGGGACAGGCGTTCGGGGATTACCAGCTGCAAAGGGTGCTCAGCCAGAATTCCACGGAGAAGGCCGGCGACATCTCGCGGCGAATCATGACGGAGATTCAGACCTGGCAGCGCACAGCGGAGCCACAGGATGACATTACCCTCATCGTGATTGACGTCCGATAAACAGTGAGTTGCGGTCCGAGGAATCGCCGCATCTTCCGATCCCATATACGGAGCAGCCGCGACAGGTTATTGCCCCTTTTGCTCTGCCGTGATCTCCACAAAGATATTGCGTTTGCTCCACAAAAAGCTCAGCCGCATCAGCCAATATTTGCCTTGCAGCGCCCGCCGCGCCGCGGAAAACTCTTTCGGCTGAAGAATTCTCGCTCGCGCTTCCACATCCGGCCCGGTGATGCGTCCCCGTGCCGTGCAGGGCGCCACCAGCACCCGCGGGTTGTTGCGGATTCGCTTGTACTTCCACGAATCATCCCGCGTCATCACGTAGAACTTGCCTTCCTGCTCGGCAAACCACAGCGGGGTGCGCACTGCCTGCCCGTTCCTGCGGAAGCTGGCCAGGCTCAGGTACCGCCGTCCGGCAAAATTAGCGAAGGAAGAGGAGACCTCAGCCATGCTGATTGGAATCTGATTGCGCTTTCAGCGATTCAGATTTTTCCGCCGCTGATGGCCGGCACAATCGAGATCTCACTCCCGCGACTTACAGAAGTAGCCAGCCCGCCCGTGTAGCGGATGTTTTCTTTTCCCACGAAGATGTTGATGTGCTCCCGGATCTGCCCCTGTTCCGTTACCACGCGATCCCGGATGCCCGGGCACACTCCCCACAGAGCTTGCAATGCGTCGAACACGGTGGCAGCTTCCGCTTGAACTTGCACCTGGCTGCGCCCCTCGGCAAAAGGACGCAATGGCCCGGGAATGTGAAAGGTGATCACCGCACCTAACCTCGCCGCTTCTTGACCTTCCCTTTGGCCGGTTTGGCTCCCCTTGGCGCGGCTGCCGTTTGTGTCGCCTTCGGCCTCCGCCTCGGGCGCCGCTCGCCAGTCACGGCGCTCTTAACGCAGACTATGGCCGGCAGGCCCTCCAGAATTCGCTTCCAGGTCTTGCCCTCATCGCTGGAGCCATAAAGCTGTCCGCTTCGCGTTCCAAAATACAAACCGTGCGGGTCGAGCGAGTCCACCGTCATCGCATCCCGCAGAACGGTTTCATAGGCTCCCTTCTGGGGCAGGCCGCGCATCAGCGGCTCCCACGAAACCCCGGCATTGCGCGTGCGGTACACCCGCAGCCGCCCTTCCGGCGCGCAGCGGAACTCATCCGACTCTACCGGCAGAATGTACACGCAGTCAGGATTGTGCGGGTGCATCACCATGGCAAAGCCAAAGTCCGACGGCACACCATTGGCCACGTCCTGCCACATTTCCGCTCCATTATCGGAACGGTACAGGCCCCAGTGATTCTGCAGAAACAGGCATTCTGGCCGCTTCGGGTGCATCACAAACTTGTGTACGCATTGTCCAAACTCAGGATATTTCTCAGGCTGGTACACCACCCGGATACCCCGGTTCAGCGCCCGCCAGTTTTGGCCGCCATCGTCCGTCCGGTAAACGCCACCCGCGGAAATGCCCACGTACATGCGGTCCCTGTTGGAAGGATCCAGCGCGATGGTATGCAGCGTGAGCCCGCCGTTGCCGGGCACCCAGCGCGGCCGGTGTGGGTGATCGAACAGCCCACGCACCAGCGACCAGCTTTCCCCCGCGTCGCGCGACTCAAACAGCGCCGCAGGCTCTACTCCGCAATACATCACATTTGGCTCTTCCGCTCGGCCCAGGCAAATCTGCCATATGTTGTTAAGCACCGCCCCTGTCTCAGCGGGAAATTTCAGGTTGGCCTCGGCGGGATTGGTCCACACCTTGCCGAAGTCGTCGCTTGACCTCAGGAACGTTCCCCAAAAAGTGTGCGTAGAGGCCCACAAACGATGCCGGCCATCTCGCCCATCGTAAGCCAGAGCGTAGATGGAGTGCCCGTGGAAATAGGGTCCGGCCACATCCCAGCGCCGCCGGTCCCGGTTCGACCGCAGCAGAAACGCTCCCTTGATGGTTCCCACCATCAGCAGAACATCTCCGTTCCTTACCTGCAGGTGACGGATGCCCCGATGCACCGTGGTTAGCGGCCCGCGCTGCTCGGGCTGCGTCCTGGGGACCATGGAAGAAGACTGCACTACCTCCAGCGCCGCTTCCACCTCCGCCGCCTGCTGGTAGCGTTGCGCCGGCTCTTTGGCGAGGCAGCGCTGAATAATGGCTCGCAGGCCGGGTGGTATGCGCTCCGGCAGCGGTGAGGGCGGCTCGTGCAAAATGGCGGAGCCGACCGCAATGCTGGTAGTTCCGCGAAACGGCAACTGTCCCGAAACCGCTTCATAAATCACGGCTCCCAGCGCCCACAAGTCGCTGCGGTAATCGCCCGGCTGTCCGCGCAGAACTTCCGGCGCCATATAGAACAGAGTCCCCATTACTGTGCCGGAGGTTGCAGGCGCCACGCTGACCGTAGCCACCTCACCTGCCAGCTTGGGCAATCGCCGCGCCAGCCCGAAATCCAGGACCTTGACCAGTCCCTGCGGCGTAACCAGAATGTTGGCGCTCTTCAGATCATGATGAACAATGTTGCGGCCGTGCGCATGCGCCAGGGCCGCCGCAATCTGCGCCCCATAGCGCATCACGGTTTCCGTCGCCAGACCGTCGCGCCCAATCAATTCCCGCAGCGACTTGCCCTCCACCAACTCCATCACCATGTAGAGTTCGTCTTTGAACTCGCCCACTTCGTGGATGGTGCAGATGTTGGGATGGCTCAGCGCCGAGGCAGCCCGGGCTTCGTGCAGCAGGTGTTCGCGCGAGAGCTTGTCCGCCGCGCTCTCGGCCACCAACTTCAGGGCAACGTCCCGTTCCAGGACCTCGTCGTGGGCGCGATAGACCACGCCCATCCCGCCTTCCCCGATCTTTGAAACGATACGGTAGTGGCTGATTAACTCGCCGATCACTCTTGCGCTCCGGAGGTAGGCTACTTCGCGGAAGATGCTGCGTCAACGCAAGCGCTGCCGGCTTTGACGTAGCCAGCTGGCAACCGCGCCCGACTGTCCATTTCCGGACTCTGCCGTCCCACAAGCGCACACGGCCAGCGAAACCGACACCCGACTCCCCCCTTCCCCACCTTTAAAACCAGCCATTTAGCTTTTGCGACCTCGGCAACTCATTTGCTACCCAAGCCAAGGGCCTGGTGTAGCTATCCGCATCTTGACTCGGAGCGATCATGGACACCCTGCTGCAGGATTTGCGTTACGGGGCTCGCATGCTGCTGAAGGCGCCCGCCTTCACCGCCATTGCGGTGCTCATGCTGGCCCTGGGCATCGGCGCCAACACCGCCATCTTCTCGCTCACCTACCAGGTTCTGCTGGGGCAACTGCCGGTGCAGAACCCAGAGCAGCTTGTGGTCCTGCGTTCCCCCGGTGATAAGCCCGGCCACACCTCCAGCGATGGCGATGACGCCGCCTCGTTCTCGTATCCGATCTACAAAGAACTACGTGACCACAACCCCGCCTTTGCTGGCCTGCTGGCGCGCTATGGGGTGCCTTTGAGCGTCGCCGGCCAGGGCAGCACCGAGCGTGCCAGCGGCGAACTGGTCTCAGGAAATTACTTCCAGGTGCTCGGGGTTATGGCCACCTTGGGCCGCGTTCTCTCCCCACAAGATGAGACCGCGCCCGCCGCCAATCCCGTTGCTGTCCTCAGCTATGGCTACTGGATGCGGCACTTTGGCGGCAATCCCGCCATCCTCAATAAGCAGTTGACTGTCAACGGCACTCTGCTGACCGTGGTGGGCGTGGCCCGCGCCGGCTTTACTGGCGTGCAGCTGGGCAAGCTGTCGGACATCTTCATTCCCATCACCATGAAGCCGCAGATGACTCCCAACTGGAACGGGCTGGAGGACCCCAAGGACCACTGGGTGGCCATCCTCGCTCGCCTTAAGCCCGGCTTCAACCGCGCTCGCGCCCAGGTTGCTCTTCAGCCTGTGTACCACTCGCTGCTGCAATCTGAACTGCCGCTCATGAAGCTCTCCCCGAAATCACAACGGCAGTTCCTCTCCCGTCCTCTGCTGTTGGAAGGCGGCGCGAACGGCCGTCCCATCCTGCAGGCGGACGCCCGCCAGCCGTTAATAATGCTGACCCTCATGGTCGGCTTGGTCCTGCTCATCGCCTGCGCCAACCTGGCCAGTCTGCTGGTGGCGCGCGGCGAGGCCCGGCAGCGCGAAATCGCCGTGCGTCTGGCCGTTGGCGCCGGACGCTCCCGCCTGATTCGCCAGCTTTTCACAGAGAATCTCCTGCTCGCCTTGCTGGGCGGCGCCGCCGGCGTGCTCTTCGCCACCTGGACCCTGGGACTTCTGGTCCAAACCATGCAGGAGAGTATTGGTGTTTTAGGATTGGAAAAGCAGCTCGACGGCCGCATGCTTGCCTTTACCATGGCCCTTTCCCTGCTTACCTCCGTTCTCTTTGGCCTGCTCCCCGCGCTGCGTGCGGCGCGCACCGATGTACAGACCACGCTTAAGGATCTGGGCAGCAGCGTCTCCCACCGCCTTTCCAGCGTGCGCTTGCGCAAAGCCCTGATCGTCGGCCAGGTCGCCCTGACTGCGGTCCTGCTCACTGCCGCCGGCCTCTTCACCCGCAGCCTGCTCAACCTGAAGAACACCAACCTGGGGCTGCGTACCGATCACGTTCTGGAGTTCTCCATCGCTCCCGAGCTCAACCGTTATTCACCGCCGCGCGCCATCTCCTTTGTGGACCAACTACGCCAGTCTATTGGCGGATTGCCGGGGGTAAGCTCAGTAAGCGCCGCCACCATTCCCATTCTCACCAACAGCGACTGGGGCTCCTCCGTCACCATCGAGGGCTACACTGCCCGCGAAGCCGAAGACATGCAGGTTTGGCGCAACGATGTGGGCCCAGACTACTTTGCCACCCTAAGCACTCCCTTGCTCTCGGGCCGCGAGTTCCGCGATTCCGACAAGGCCGGCAGTCCCAGGGCCGCCGTCGTCAATGCCACCTTCGTCCGCCGCTTCCTGCCTGGACGCAATCCTCTAGGTGTCCACATCAGGACCGGCCCCGGTAATGCCAGGCCCGACATCGAGATTGTTGGCGTGGTCAAGGACAGCAAGCACTCTGACCCGCGCGATTCTATCCATCCCTTTGTTTATGAGCCCTATGCGCAAGATCCAACCTTTGGCCGCGCCACTTTTTACGTGCGCACCGCCGGTGACCCGGCAGCCATGGCCGCCACCCTGCGCAAAACCGTGCAGAGCCTCGATTCCAACCTCCCGGTTTACGATATGGAAACACTGAATGAGCAGGTGAATGACACTGTGTTCGCCGACCGCCTGCTGACCTTCCTTTCTTTGTGCCTGGGACTGCTGGCCGCGGCTCTGGCCGCCATTGGCCTGTATGGCGTTATGGCCTACGTGGTCGCACGCCGTACCCGCGAAATCGGTATTCGCATGGCTCTGGGCGCCACCCGCGAAAATGTCGCCGGGATGATCTTGCGCGAGGTAGCGCGGTTGGCGGGAATCGGTCTGGCCATCGGCCTCGCTGTAGCCCTGGCAACCGACCGACTTTTAGCCTCATTGCTCTATGGCGTGCGTGCCACGGATCCCCTGGTGTTCGTGATGGCTGTAATGTCGCTGGGCGCAGTCGCGTTCCTGGCCGGCGGCCTGCCCGCCCGCCGCGCCGCCAGCGTGGATCCCGTGGTGGCTCTGCGCTACGAATGAACCAGTCGACGACTAGCGGTCGACGGCTGACGGCCGAACCCACGCTGGCTTCGTTAGCTATTGGCTTTTGGCTTTTGGCTTCTGGCTGTCGACCGCCGGCCGTCGACACAAATTAGACAATTACCCGATTACTCAATTATTCAATCCTCACGTCGCTTCCACCGCCGGCACTTGTTCCGCTTCCACAACGGCATGGCCTCGCACCTTAGCGGTGGTCACCAGTACCACCGCCGCCACGATCACCACCGTCCCGCCCAGAATGAACCGATTCACGCTCTCGTGCAGTACCAGCCAGCCCAGGAACACCGCAATCACTGGATTCACATAGGCATAGGTGGAAACCTTGCTGGTAGGCGCATGGCGCAGCAAATAGATATAGGCCGTGTAGCCCACCCAGGACCCGAACACCACCAGATAAAGGATGGCGGCCACGCCGTGCGCCGTCCACACCACCCGGTGCTGTTCACCGCTGGCCAAGCCAATCAGCAGGTTGACCACGGCGGCGCAGGTAATCTGCCAGCCGGCGGCGACGAAGGGATCATTGCCGTGCTCCCAGCGCTTGGCAAGAACCGAGCCGATGGCCCAACTCAGCGAAGAACCCAGCAGGCTGAGAGCGGCGAACAGGTGCATGTGCGCGATGCTGGGCCCGGCCTTCAGCTGCGGCCACAACAGAACCGCCACGCCTGCTGCCCCCAGCGCGATGCCCACCAATCCTCGCCGTGGCACCCGGTCGCCGCGCAACAACAGGCTGTCCACCACCAGCATCCAGATGGGAATCACAGCAATAATCAGCGCTGCCAGACCGGTGGGCACGTATTGCTCCGCCCAGGCCAGGGTTAGGTTGCCGCCCGTCAGCAGCATGATGCCAACCACAGCAAACTGACCCAGGTCGCGGGCGGAAATCCGCATGCGCCGCCCGCTTAGCGCGCAATAAGCCAGCATCAGCGGGCCGGCAATCGAATAGCGCGCCGCGCAGGCCAGCGCCGGCGGTATATGCATGACGGCTATATCAATGGCCAGGTAAGTCGAGCCCCAGAACAGGTACACCAGTCCGAAGGCAAACAGGACGGTGTAACGCCGCCCGCTCTCCGCTTGCGTCATTGCAACAAAGATAACAGACCGAGTACGCGGCTCTGGGATTCCCGGG
>JBLMXE010000055.1:0-9560 GCA_050257615.1 Chlamydiota bacterium
ACGTCGCCCGCAATTTTCAGTGGAATGCCGGCGCGTTTGGCCACGTCAATGGCCAGGTGCACGCCTTTGATGGGTGCGATTCTTCCGATAAAGCTGAGGTAGTCCTGCTTCTGGATCCTGAGCTCATAGCAGGCGAGGTCAATGCCGTGGTGAATGGTGCGCATGCGCGGCATGGACTCCTGCCGGCATTGGGAGCGGCTGATGCAGACGTAGTTGACCTGGGGATAATGGGCATAAATTTCGGACAACCTGGAGTCGTGGGGCCCATGCAAGGTGCATACCATAGGCAGGTGTGCGAATCGCGAGTAGGTCAGCGCCGGGGCGGCGTGCACATGCAAAAGGTCGCAGCAGGAAGCCGCATTCTGTGTTGCCCAAGCGCTGTGCTCGATATCCTTCAGGAAATAGTGCCCGTCAACCTTGATGGGCCACTGCGCAGCGGGATAAATCCAGCGCTTTTCCACACCTACGGTGGATTCGCCGTTGGCATAGACCACTACTTCCAGGCCGCGTTTCTGCAGCCCTTCCGCCAGTTGGGCGATAAACAGTTCCGTGCCTCCATAGTCCTTGGGAGGAACGCTGATGAAGGGTGGCGCGATCAGCCCGATTCTCATTCCGTTTCGCACCCACCGGGACACCAGCAAGGGGCGCGCTAGCTCTGATCCATCCTGGTCATTGGAATGTTGTCTCTCCTCGGGAGCGAACAGAGTTGCCCGATGAATAAGTGGCCGCGTCGGCAAGAACTCCTGCCCTGAGGCACAATGGGAGCAATGCTTCGGCTAATAACTCTGGTTGGGCTCTGCGGTTTTGCGGCGGCAGCTCTCTTCCCTGCCAAACCTGCGTCACCGGCTCCTACTTTTTATCGTGATGTGGTGCCCATTCTGCAGCAGAGGTGCCAGAGCTGCCATCGGGCGGGGGAAATCGCGCCCATGCCATTGGTGAGTTACGAGAAGACGCGGCCGTTTGCCCAGGCCATTCGCCAGGCGGTGGAGGCAAAGAAGATGCCGCCCTGGTTTGCCGACCCGTGCTGCGGCCACTTCGCCAACGATCCTTCCTTGAGTCCACAGCAGATCGCCACTATCTCTGCCTGGGCGGAAGGAGGCACGCCCGCCGGGGATCCTCACGAAGCTCCTCCGGCACCACACTGGGTGAGCGGCTGGAATATCCCACAGCCCGATATGGTGGTGCGGATGCGGCAGCGTGTGGCCATTCCCGCACATGGCGCCGTGGAATACACGTATGAAATCGTGCCCACCGGCTTCACCCAGGATAAGTGGGTGCAGATGTCGGAGGTTCGGCCGACTGCCCGCGACCACGTACACCATGCCGTGGTTTACATTCGGCCGCCGCATTCCAAGTGGCTCGAACATGCGCCAGTGGGACTTCCCTTCACCGCCAGCACGCTGACCGATCCCGCCGACCGGCGCGGGGCGGAGTTCACCACCGCCGACCTGTTGCTGGTGTATGCGCCCGGCAGCTCGCCCGACCGCTGGCCCGCCGGGCTGGCCAAGTTGATTCCCGCCGGCTCGGACCTGGTGTTTCAGATGCACTACACGACCAATGGCCAAGCGGCCAGCGACCAGAGCAGCATTGGCCTGGTCTTCGCGAAGCAACCGCCGCGGCAGCGGGTGCTGACCCTGCAGTTGAACCGGCACGGACTGATGATTCCACCGCACGCCGACAACTTCGAAGTCGAGGTGCAGGGCACGCTGCCTAACGACTGCACCCTGCTCAGCTTTTTTCCCCACATGCACCTGCGGGGCAAGCGCTTCGCGTACAACCTGATTCACCGCGATGGGAGGGTGGAAACGTTGCTCAAGGTGAATTGGGATTTCTACTGGCAGCTCAGTTATCGTCTGGCGCAGCCGCGTTTCCTGAAGGCGGGTAGCAAGCTGCAGGCGATTGCCTGGTATGACAATTCCGCCAATAATCCGCATAATCCCGATCCCAATGCCACGGTGGTATGGGGCGAGCAAACGTGGAATGAAATGATGGTGGGGTTCTTCGATGTTGCCGTGCCTGCGGGGATGAGCAAGGAGGAGTTCTTCGTGCGGCACGCGGCGCAACCGTGAGGACTTTTCCCGCTGGATTCGGTTGCTCCCTTAAGGGTTGAAGTTCAGAAAACCTGGTGCAGCCTGCGATGGATGTCGGGCCAGAATTCGGCGGCCGCGTCGTAAAGGAAGGTGTTGCCCAGATCAATCCCGATGCGCGACATAGTATGGCCGAATCCCACGTCCTGCGGCGGATAGTAGAGATTGGAAATGGCGGCTGCGGCCACGGTTCCCGACAGGGCTGAAGTATAGAACACGGTGCGGCCTGAGTCGTTGTAGGTAAGGAACACGCGGGCAAACGAATACCAAAGGCGCCGGCCAAAGGAACCCTTGCCCAGGCGAAAATAACGCGGATCCTGATGGAGCAGCGAGGTCAGGGCGAAGTCGCCGATAAAGCTGGAAACGTTGGCGTCCAGTTCCAGCGACCCAAAACACTTTCCGTAACCGGCCCACCCGGGACCGTAGCCGCAAAAGCCATCGCTGGAGGAGTGCTCCAGCGTTGCCGCTTCAAATGCTCCTGTTCCCAGCCCCAGCGGATCGTAGGCCCCTTGCGCCCATTCCTGGAATTTTTCTTTCGTGGTGAGCGGCTTGAATCCGTGCTGATAATCCACCTTGAATGCTGGAACCACCCAGAAGATGTGGCCAGGCGAACCGGTGGTGGCGGAGGGACTGTGCGGCTGCTTCTGCTTCTGCTTGGCAGATGAATCCTGTTGACCCCCCGAAACACAGAACTCGCAAGTTACGGGTTCCGAGCTGGCGGCTGGGAACACTACCGGCGATTGGGAGTAAAGACGCGCAGGCAGGATGAGGAGGATCATCCCCACACTGCATCTGCTAAGGAGCCGGCCGGACAAAGTGGACTTTCTTAACCGATCAGAAACAGGCACGTCATCCATCCAACACCGCAGGCGAGTCACAATTTGCTTGGATGCAAGCCAGAGGCTTAGAGGCGGGCAGATTCAGTAAAGCAACGAAGGTCTTCGCGGCCCGCAGTAACGGCCTTACCGCCGCTTCTTGCTTTCTACCTGCGCCACCCTAGCTTTCACCATTTTCTTAATCAGCGCGGCCGGCAGCGGCTTGTCTGTGGGGAACTGGATGGTACCTTTGGAGGTGGTGTAGCCCTTAAGATCTTTCTTAAACGTTTCGATAATGGAAGATGTGGGGAAAACGCTGCAGTGATTTGAAAACGCAGCAAACCACACCAGCACTTCTTTATACCGGAAGGCGGGAATGCGGTAGCTGATGGTCTCGGTAGCTTCCGGCGGCGCCGCCGAGCGAATGGCCGCGCGTATCTGGTTGAGGGTGCTGCGCGCGGGTTCCGACACACCGGCAAGGTATTCGTCAACGCTCTTGGGAGGACCCTTGCCCTTCGCGCCAGAACTGCGTTGGCCAAACTTCATGCTTTTCACCGGAGGGAATCCTACGAGAAGTCTCGCCTTAAGTCCATGCTCCCGGCCCGTTACGGATTGCGTCGAGCACGAAGCGCGTGCGCTCTTCGACTGAGCCCAGAGGAATTTCGATCAGCTCATAGCCGTTTTGGCTGTAGGCGGCGACCATGGCTTGGTAGGTGCGCACCGCCTCGGCGAAGTCCTGCTTGCGCTCCCCGTCCTGGCGGTAAATCTCTTGCCAGGGTGGGGCAATGAAGACGCGGCGGTTATAGCGGAAGGTCTCGACGGCGCGTTGCACATGCTCCGGCAGAGGCCGGTCCAGCAGGCGGAGGTAGCCCACCACGTCAACCACACCGCGGTCGAAAAAGACCGGGCCGGCAGCCTGCTCCGCCATGCGATAGGAGCGCAGGTCCCAGCTCAGCATCAGTTCAGAAAATAGTACAGGATCGTGCCAGGGCAGGGCGCGCCCTCCGATGGCCACCTGGTCCTGAATGATTCCGCGGCCGGCCTCGACGGACCCCGCGTATCCCGCCCGGTGCAGGGCTTCGATAATCGCGCTCTTGCCCGATCCCGGCCCGCCCGTGAGGACAAAGAAGCGTTGTTCATGATGGTTCAAGTTTTGAGTCCTCCTTTTTTTAAAAAATGTGGCACACACATATACGTTCTCATGTGGCCTGGGGCGCCCTGCCCGCGTATGGTGTTTGGCGGCAGGACGCCAGCGCTAGGGACGAACACGAGAGCGCAGAAACACTTCTTTTCCGCGGATGAACGCGGATCATGCGGATCAATTCATGGGCGATTCGGAGCCATCACGCCGCCTCTGCGCTCCCTCGCGGGGCTCGGTCGCGCAGAGGAATTTTAGGCTCGGTCTTCCCAGGGCTTCCGCCCTGGGCTAAAAACTGTTCCGCCCTGCCGGGCTGGGTCTGTGGGTGTTGGTAATCAGTAGCAGACAAATGTGGAAACTTGTTACTGCAGGTCGTTCTTATTGGGGTTGTAGAAGAAGTTGAACTGCAGGGCGAGGTAAGGACCGTGGTATTCCTGAGGCAGGGGCTCGAAAGGATTGGAAGCGGTGATGCCGCCCCAGGCCGCGCGGTCGAGGGAGACGTCGCCCGAGGGCCCCACCAGCTTCATGCCGGCCACACTGCCGTTGGGCATGATGGCGAACTGAATCGAGACCTTGCCCTTCTTCAGCAGGGGCGGGCGCGCCACTTCCGGAATCAGGTTGTACCAGTTGATGCGCACCACGTGCACCACGCGGCTAAGATAGGGACCGAAGTTGACACCCTGGGTGTCGCTGAGAATCTCGACATTGCTGGCGATACCGCCGTGGGGGCCGGCGCCCATGCCGAAGTCACCGCCGGAGCCTCCGCCAATGCTGCCGCGCGCCGCCGCCGCCTCGCGCGTGGCCTGCTGGATGGCGGCTCCGGCCGATCGCGGTATCTGGAAAGGATTCGGGCCCTTACGCGCCTGCTGCGCGGGCAGCGGCAACTGCGACTGCTGCGGATTGGTCAGCGCCGGCGCTCCTCCTCCCGCGGGCGAAGGGGAGGGCTGCGCCTGGGCCATCTGCTGCGGCTGCTCAGGAGCGGCTGGGCTGGGACGCGCCATCTGGGCCGAAGGTCCGGGCGGGCCGGGGCGGCGCATGTCGCGCAACTCTTGCAGAGTTTTCTTGTCAATGGTGGGGTGGCGCGACTGCGCAATGCGGTTCTTATCGGAAAGAATGTTGGTGTTGGGCTTGGGAACGTTCTTTTGCAAGTCCGGCGGCATCTCCAGGAAGGTTATCTGCTTGCTGCGCAGCAGGTCGGCGGCGGAAAGAAGCGCTACTCCCTTTTTGTAGCCGGGCAGATACTTGGGCAGGGTGGCGATGAGTATGACCACCAGCAGGTGGGCCACCACCGACATCCAGAAGGCCTCGCGCAGACGCGAACGCGAGAGGTCGTCCTTGAGCTGGCTGACCATCACGTGGGTGAAGTCAATGTCCACACGGATGGGCTTGCGCGGCGGCCTGGGCGGCGCTCCCGGCACGCTGGGGCGCACATATTCGGCTTCCGGCTCGTCGGGCAGGAAGACTTTGGGCGTATCAATCAGCGAAGACCAGTGCGGCGCGCGCAGCACCTTTTCCCCGGCGACATAAGGATCCACTGGCTGCGAGGTGAGCTGCAGCGGGGGCAGATGCTCCGGGTGGATGCGATCGCGCAAATTCTGCAGCAGAGAGCGGAACCAGGGGTGGCCCATGCGGTCGGAGATGAGTTCGCCCACGTCCACGGGCTGCGACTCCAGCTCCAGCGGCGGCAGGGTTTCCGGCGTAATCACGTTGCCCAGGTTCATGAAGATGGTGCGATACCAGGGCATGGTGAGCATGTCGCCGGGCAACATGCCGAGGTTCACAGGGTGGGAAGTGAGCTCGAGCGGCGGAAGTTTTTCCGGAGCGATGCGGTCGCGGAGGCTGGAGGCGAGCGTGCGCCACCAGGCGCGGTTCAGGCTGGGAGGCGGCAGGAAGTTAGGTTCAAATTCGGAGGCGCCTTCCTCTGGCACTCCATTCAGCGAGTACTCCGTACCGGCTTCCTCAGGCGGGATTTCCGTTCTCGGCGTCACACTAATGGTTGCGATGCACCCACACCGCGGGCTTTCCAGCTAGGAGGGCGGGGATCAGAATATCGCATTTTGCTAGAGCAATTGTAGCCGTTTATGGGCCCGTGGTGGGGTGACTCTCGGCATTTCACCTAGGCTCTGGGGGTATCGCCCGGCTAGACAATCCGGCCGTGTTCTTTCAATGGGTTACAGCCAGCGCGGGCGGCGATTTCGCGAATTCGCAACAACTTGGCAGAGTCGCTAAGGTTGCTGTCGAGTACCTGCTCGATTTCGCCCATCCAGCGGCGCACCGCCGCATGGACTCCGCTGGCCAGTTCGCCCGCGATCAGGTCTATGAACTCTCTTTCCGCGCCTAGTGTGGGGGATGTCATGGGTTGGTGAAGGCAGCTCGAAACCTCTGCTGCACTTATTCATAGAAACACGTTCTGGCTCGGAACGATGTAAAAAGTGAGTTAAAAGGGGTAAAGATATGTAAAGTCGTTGTTACATTTCTTTACATTGGGGCTTGGATATCGTATATCGCCTTCCAGCGAATCCGGCCTAATTTGATTCAAAGCTGTCTAGCTGACTCGCTAGATGAACCGCTTGGAATCATCAGCCTCAGCGCCCTTTGCGTTCTTCCTCGTTCTGGCCACATTCGGCGAAGGTCATGGCCTGGGCGGGACTGCCGGTGCGCCGCTTCCACTCCTGAAATAATTCAGCATAGTTCTTTGTAATGTAATGATTAGGGGCGACGCCCAGGCGCTCAGCAGTGCGGTCAATCCACTCTGGCGGACCTTCGATTTCCGCCAGGTCGCCGATGGGGGTATGGTCCAGCACCACATGGCCGCGGCCGTCAGTCCATTCGGCACGGAACTTTTCATAGCGAAAAGAGGGCTGGTAGCCGAGGGCCAGCAGGATGGCATGCATGTTCGCGCCGTTGGCGACCTGGGTTTCAGTTTCGACCCGGGTTTTATGGATTCCCTGCCGGCCTTTGGCTTTGTGGGTAAGAGTCCAGGTGTCGCCGTACTGGCGGAGGCGCAGCAGTTGGCCGCTTTTGCGCAATTCGCCTTTGGCGGTGTCATAAAGGGTGTTCAGTTCATGAGTGCGGGGTGTCTGCAGATGAAATCCCAGGGCGCTCAGTTTCCCCTCAAGGGCGGCAAGGTCCTGTACTACGAATTTGATTTCGACTTCGTCGGCCATGATTCTTGATTACACCACAGAGGCACAGAGACACAGAGAAAAGCTATTGTCTGGTTTACTGGTTGAAAAGGGCAGAGGGAAATTGCCACCGAGCGGGCAGGCGTCTACAATCCAGGCGGCTTTGCCAGCCCTAAACTTGCTGCTGCCAGAAGGAGGAACGATGAGAAAACTTCTGCTAGGCCTGTGGATTTGTGCCGCCGGGTTGCCGCTGCTGGCGCAGGGAGCGCCGCCGCAGGGTGGTGCCAACCAACCCTACACCATGGAGTACTACTACAAGGTGCAGTGGGGGCATCAGCAGGAGTTTTTGAACCTCTTTCTGAAGAATCATTACCCGCTGCTGCAGAAGGGAGTGGAGAGCGGACGCATGCTCTCGGTGAAGATCGAGACTCCGGCCAATCATATGACCGAGGATGCGCGCTGGGATTACCGGGTAACGATCCGCTTCAAGAATTCGACGGTGGCCACCACCGATCCGCAGGAGGAAACGCTCATCAAGCAACTGTGGCCTGACCAGGAGACGTACCAGCGGGAAGAACAGCGACGGTTTGAGATTCTGCTGGCCCACTGGGATGTGCCGGTGAGAGACATCACGCCCGGCAAGAAGTAAAGGAGGCAGACTCCATGAGCAGAATATTGGCGGCAATCGTGATAGCTGCGGCATTATCGTGCGCTGCATTGGGGCAAAAGGCTCCGGCGGCCACGGCTTGTGAGCGGCTGGGGAAGCTGGCGCTTTCCAAGGTGCAGATCACCTCGGCGCAGATGGTGGCGGCAGGCGCTTTTAATCCACCCGCCCATCTAAGTCCCTGGCTGCAGGGGAAGCCTGCTTTGTACAAGAGCCTGGGACCATTCTGCCGGGTGACGGCGGTGGCCAAGCCGAGCGCCGATTCAGACATCAAGATTGAAGTGTGGCTGCCGGCCACAGGCTGGAACGGCAAATTTCAGGGCCAAGGGAACGGCGGCTTCGCAGGAGAAATTGATTATCACCTGATGGGCATTGCTATTCGCGAAGGTTACGCCACCGCGGCCACGGATACGGGCCACGCTGCGTCGGGAATTGATGCCAGCTGGGCCTTGGGCCATCCGGAGAAAATTATTGATTTCGGCCACCGCGCAATTCACGAGATGACGGAGGCGGGCAAAGCGACGACACAGGCGTACTACGGCCGGGTGCCACAGCATTCGTACTTCGCCAGTTGCTCCAATGGCGGGCGGCAGGCGCTGATGGAAGCACAACGCTTCCCTGCCGACTACGACGGCATCATCGCTGGGGCGCCGGCGAATTACTGGACGCATCTGCTGTCCAGCGCTCTGTGGGACGCGCAGGCGACCACGCTGGATGCGGCCAGCTATATTCCTTCGAGCAAACTGCCGGCCATAGCCAGCGCCGCGGACGCCGCCTGCGACGCGCAGGATGGAGTGCGCGATGGGATTCTGAACGACCCACGGCAGTGCCGCTTCGATCCTGGGAGCCTGGCCTGCAAGAACGGCGATTCCGAGAAATGCCTGACCGCCGCGCAAGTAACGACCCTGAAGAAGCTGTACGAGGGAGCGCACGACGCGCACGGTCGCGAGGTCTTTCCCGGCTTCCTGCCGGGAGCCGAGCTGGGAGACGGAGGGTGGGGGCTCTGGATTACCGGCAGCGCGCCCAGCAAAGCCCTGCTGTTTGCTTTTGGAAACGGCTATTTTTCCAACATGGTGTATGACAAGGCGAGCTGGGATTACAAAACGGCAAATTTTGACCAGGCGGTGAAGGCGGCGGACCGGAAGACCGCGCGCATCTTGAACGCCACCGACCCCAACCTCAAAGTGTTTCAGGAGCGCGGCGGAAAGCTGATTCTCTACCACGGCTGGAACGATCCTGCCATCTCCCCGCTCAACACTATTAATTACTACCAGCAGGTGGTGAAGACCATGGGGCAGCAGTCAGTGAACTCTTTTGTGCGGTTGTACATGGTGCCGGGGATGCAGCACTGCTTTGGAGGCTTAGGAACGGACTCCTTCGGCGAGCCGGGCACCACGGTGCCCAAAGACCCGGAGCACGATTTGCAGCTGGCACTGGAAGAGTGGGTGGAGAAAGGCACGGCGCCCGGGCCGATCATTGCCACGAAGCACATCAATGATGACGATCCCGCGAAGGGCGTCAAGATGACGCGGCCGTTGTGTCCCTATCCCCAGGCGGCGAAGTACAAAGGAAATGGCGATCCCAACCAGGCGGGGAGCTTTGAGTGCGCGGCAGGAGGGAAATGAGTTCTTACCCACCCTTTGCAAAAACCGCAAAGCGTGGGGCACTCCGAGCGCAAGGTTGGACGAAGGGAGGCAGGCCGATGAATCATGGATACAGACTGATCGGATT
>JBLMXE010000056.1:0-4279 GCA_050257615.1 Chlamydiota bacterium
GGCCACACAAAGCCGAGGCATGCGCAGCGGCAGAAGCCGGGGCACGTGAGTGGATTGCGCCGCAATCATGGAAGCGGATTCGGGCGCGATATTACAGGCGTGGGCGGGTGATATGCAACAGAATTGCGGCAGTGGCGGAGGCTAAGTGGCCGGCGCGGAGGTTACATATGGTTGATAACACCAGCGTAACCTTGACCCTGGCTACCCCCCTTGGTACCGTCCGAAATTGAGCCGCTACCTGCGTGCCCCAGCTTGGGGTGCGTCCAGGACGGCTCTTCCCGGCCAGGGCCGGGTGCGGGAGGGGGAGGATATGAGGACAGTGAGCGTCGCGCTGAGCTTGGCGCTGCTGACGGGCATGGCGGTGGGCCAGCAGACTCTGGATGCCAGCCATGAGAGCGAATCGTCCATTCAGGAAATCGCCAGGGTGACGCCGGTGACGCGTCCAGTGGAACGCATGGTGAAGCCCACCTATGCCGACATCAATTGCGCCGGATTCCTGTCCCAGCAAGGGGTGCCGGATTCCACTTTCGTCAGCGGCGGTTTGAACTCTCCCCACGAGACAAAATTTGTAGGCGGTGAGGTGGTTTACCTGAGTGGCCGACAGTACAAGGATGGCGACCGGCTCACCTTCGTGCGCGCGTTGCGCGACCCCAACGAATATGAATATTTCAACGGCCAGCGCAAGCTGATTGCGGCTACTGGCCAGCCCTATTCCGAGTTGGCGCAAGGTCACGTGGTGGACAGCCGGCAGGGGATGGACATTGTGCAACTGGATTTCGCCTGTGAACCGGTGGTACCGGGCGATCTGGCGGTACCTTTCATTGAGCACCAAAAAATCACCTACCGGCGACCGGTGAACTTCGACATTTACGCTCCTGCGGATGGCAAGACTACGGGACGGATCGTGCTGGCCAAGGATTTTGATGGCGAGCTAGGCACGGGATCCAAGGTGTATCTGACCGTGGGGTCCAATCAAGGCGTAAAAGTAGGCGACTATTTCCGCGTGGTGCGCACCTATCAGGATGATGTGAATGATCCAGTGGACTCGCTCTCCTTCAAGGCCGCGGTCATGGAAGATACGCAGAAATATCCGCCCACGTTCGACCGTCAGGGCTTCGGCTGGGGAAAGAAAGGCCCGGCCATCCATGTAAAAGACATGCCGCGACGGGCACTGGGTGAGCTGATCATAATGAGCACCACGCCGAGCAGCGCTACAGGGATGATTACCTTCGCCGTGGAAGAGGTGCATGTGGGGGATACGGTGGAACTGGAGCCCGCAGTAGCGTCCGAGCAAGCGCAGGCAGCAAGCGGCGATCCGGCGGTGCAATCTATTAACGTCAAGTAAGGCGGGTTTCTGGTTGGCGAGCGCGGGCCGCGGCCCGCGCTTTTTAGTGCGAAATTGTGCCTGGGCTCTGCCTTTCAATCGGCAATCATCCTTCTTCAATCGTCAATCAGAGCACGCCTTCGCCGAAGATTTCGGCGGTGAAGGCTTCCAGGGTGGCGCCGTGCTGCCAAGCGTCAGAGGGCAAGCCGGCTTTGCGGCAAGTCTGCTCCAGGAAGGTCTTTACGTCCCAGCCGTGCTCCGCCGGCACCTGGGGCAGAAGCAGGCCGCGGCGATTGCCCTGGGTGACGAGCAGGCCGTGCTTGCCCAGTTCCACTTCCTCCGCCTTGATAGCAAACAGCGGGGAAAGCACGCTGATGGAAATCTGCAGCTGCGCCGCTTCCCCCCGGGTGACCGGCAGGAAGCGCACGTCCTGGAAGGCGGCGGCGCGCGCGGTTTCAATGATGGTCTGAAACAGAGGCGCCACGGGAAAAACATAGCCGACGCAGCCGCGCACATCCCCCTCGAGGTGAAGGGTGGTGAAGGCACCGCGCTGTTGCTGCAGATGTTCGGGAACCGCGGGCAGATCTAGTTCACGTTCTTCCAGGGAGGAGTCGATAGCCTGGTGGGCCAGACGGAGCAGCAATTCGCGTTCTTCCGGAGAATATTCGCCGGCCGCAGGGGCATGGTGTGCCGGTTGACGCGCGCTGGACGAGCTATTGGGTAGCGGCGACATCGCGCTTGCGGCGGCGGCTGAGCACAAATGCGCGCCGCCTCCTCTTGACCACGTGGCGGTCAATCTTCACCCAAAAGGCGGCGAAGTAATCAATGGCGGAAACCAGCGACAACACCACCATGAACCAGATGGCCACAAAAGCGATCACATGGATGGGCAGGACCCATCCGCCCAGGTACAGCGGCCATTCCTTCCAGTGGTGATCGAGAATAGCGGCGACCACGGCCACAATCTGCACCACCATCTTGAATTTGCCCAGATCGCTGGCGGCGATGGTGAAGCCTTCGGTAGCAGCGATGGAGCGCAGGCCGCTGACCAGAAATTCGCGCCCGATGATGACCACGGCCATCCACGCGGGCACCACCTGCGGATTGAACTGCACCAGGGTGACGAAGGCGGCGGCCACCAGCAGTTTGTCAGCCAGGGGATCGAGCAGCATGCCCAGGGTGGTGATCTGATCGCGGTGGCGGGCCAGGTAACCGTCGGCCATGTCGGTAAGTGAGGCCGCGATAAACAGCGCGGAGGCCAGCAGTTCCTTCTGGCCGTGGGCGCTGCTGAAGCGGCTGCTGGACAGTATCCAGATCAGCACCGGGACACTAAAAATGCGGGACAGCGAAATGTAGTTGGGCAGGTTCACAACGGAGCGCTAAACGACGGCCGACCGCTGAGCCGGTGGTCGTGAGAGTAAATTATCCTCCACCGGCGAAGAGGAGGCAATGAGGCAGAACGGCCTTTTTCCAGGAGGGTGGGCGGGGGGAATTTGATGATTGAAGATTGAAGAATTACGAATGATGATTGACGAATGACCAGCTATCAGCTCTGATAGCTGACAGCTTGGTTTTCATTCGTCAATCTTCAATCTTCGATCGTCAATTACGTCATTCTTCAATCATCAATTAGCTACGCGTAAATGCCGCGCTGGCGGATGCAATAGGCGACGCGGTCAATGGCCAGCATATAGGCGGCGATGCGGTTATTGACGTTGTGGTTCTCGGCGTATTCCACCACCGCCTGGAAGGACTCGCGCATGATGTGCTCCAGCTGCTCGTTGACCATGGACTCCTTCCAGAAGTAGCCCTGGCGGTCCTGCACCCACTCGAAGTAGGAGGCGGTGACGCCGCCGGCGTTGGCCAGAATGTCGGGCACGATAAACACGCGCTTGTCGGAGAGGATGTCGTCGGCCGCGGCAGTGGTGGGCCCATTGGCGCCTTCGACCAGGATGCGCGCCTTCACCCGGTCGGCGTTGCGGCTGGTGATCTGGTTTTCGGTGGCGGCGGGAATCAGCAGGTCGCAGTCGGCCAGCATCAGCTCGGCGGGATCGTACTTCTCCGCGCCCGGAAAGCCATGGATCACGCCGTTATGCTGGCGGTATTCCCATAACGCTTCAATGTCAATGCCGCGCGGGTTGTAGAGGCCGCCGCCCACCTCCACGATGCCTACAATTTTGTAGCCGCGCTCGTGCATGAGGCGGGCGGCGTTGGAGCCGACGTTGCCAAAGCCCTGGATGATCACGCGCGTCTGATCGCGGTTCATGTTCAGCTTCTTCAGGGCTTCGTCGCAGATGATCATCAGACCGCGGCCGGTGGCTTCGCGGCGCCCGCGCGAGCCGCCCATGTTCAGCGGCTTGCCGGTAACCACGGCGGTCACGGTCTGGCGCATGTGCATGGAGTAGGTGTCCATCATCCAGGCCATGATCTGCTCGTTGGTGTTCATGTCGGGCGCGGGGACGTCTTTTTCCGGGCCGATGAACTCGAACAGCTCGGCGGTGTAGCGGCGGGTCATGCGCTCCAACTCGCCCATGGACATCTTGTGGGGATCGCAAATGATGCCGCCCTTGGCCCCGCCGAAGGGGATGTTGACTACGGCGCACTTCCAGGTCATCCAGCTGGCCAGGGCGCGCACTTCGTCGAGGGTGACGTCGGGGGAGTAGCGCACGCCGCCCTTGGCCGGGCCGCGGGCAATGGAGTGCTGGACGCGGAAGCCGGTGAAGACTTCCAGGCGGCCGTCGTCCATGGAGACAGGAATGTGCACGATGATTTCGCGGTTGGGATAGCGCAGCACCTTCCACAGGCCTTCATCGAGTTTCAGCTTGTGGGCGGCTAGATCGAAGCGCGCGGCTTGCGCTTCCCAGGGGTTGATTTCCTGCTCCAGGGCGACGGTCTTCATAAGGGTTCTCCGGTGCGTTGGGCCGGAATTTTGAATGAGTCCTATCTAAAATTTTG
>JBLMXE010000057.1:0-4637 GCA_050257615.1 Chlamydiota bacterium
AGATTGTGATTGCCCTGCGTTCCCTGGCCCGTCTGCTGCCCAGCGAAGCCGACCGCCAGCAGTTGCTGGAAGAGCTCAAGGCCGTCCGGCGCAAGGAGCCGACCCTCACCGAAGCCATCACTGAGGTTCTGCAGCGCGCGGAAGAGCCCATGAGCGGGGCCCAGATAAGGGAACGCCTGGAGGACAACGGCTTCGACATGGGCGAGTATTCCCAGCCTTTGGGGACGGTTCTGACCACGCTGAACCGCATGGTTGCAGGCGGACGCGTCAGGCGGGGCATGAACCGGGAGAAGACCGTCACCTATCGATGGTCGGACGAGAGAGGCGGGGAGCCGAAGAAGAAATAGGGCCTGGGATCGACTGGGATCAATTTGGGATCGACCCGGCTAAGTCCTTTAGACATTGGGATCGCCGGGGAGGGGCGGGGGGCATCGCCCAAAAGTCGCACGTGAGGTCCGGGGATCGCGCGTAGTCGGGGAACGGGCAGGCTGACTTGCATGACTGTTGTGATCGCGGTTTCCGTGCAGTGAGCAAGGAAGGAAAGGATTAGGAAATCATGGGCCACTGGATCATTGATGGGAAAACATACAACGAGGAAGAGTACGCGGAGTATAAGCGCCAGGAAAAACTCCGCGCGCAGGCAGAACGGCAGGCGCAATGGGAGGAGCTGCAACGGGCGCAGGCCGAGGCGGACCGGCTGGTAAAAGAGCTCAGCGACGCTTATTTTGTCTGCGAGAAGTTCATCCGCGAACATCCTGAGCTGTGCCGCCATGTAACCACCGAGCAGGAGCGCGACGAAGAAATTTACCAGAAGCTGCTCAAGAACCTGGAATACGCTGACGCCGTGCCGCGGTGCGAGTACGTGCTTCCGCAAGGCACGCAGTGCAAGTGCCCGCAAATGCGCGGGGAGAGGTTCTGTTACGCGCATAACCGGTGGCGGCGGCTGGAACCACAGAACCTGGACCTCAGGTCGATTGAAGACGCCAACGGGATTCAGCAAAACCTGATGGCGGTGATGCAGGCGCTGGTGGATGACCGTATCACGGAGAAGAGGGCCGCAGCGCTGCTGTATGGCCACCAGATCGCGGCCAACAATGTGCGCCTCACAACCTTCACTGAGGCCGTAGAGGGCATACTGGTCGAATTGGAACCGCAGAAAAGGCCTGTCGCGTCGGTGCTTCTGTCGGGCGAAAAAGAGAGTGAGACTGCGTAGTCCGGACCATGGAAAGCCTTACCCTGTTGCGCCGGATTACCGCAGAGCGAAACCCAACTGCGGCCAGAATGTTTTTGGGAATAATGTGGCTGCGGTGTTCGAATTTTAAGAGTTATCGCTTATGCTGAGCAGTACACATTCCGTTCCCCTTATTAATTAGTTTTTATGTCAGCTCCATCGACTCCAGCCGGCCCGCCGTTCAAAGTTCGCATGCGGCTGCTGCCCACACTCAAACGCGGCGAGATGTGGCGGTACTTTGGCCCGGCATTTGTCGCCAGCGTGGCCTACGTGGATCCCGGCAATTTTGCCAGCAACTTTGAGGGCGGAGCCCACTTCGGATACACGCTGCTCTGGGTGCTGCTGTGGTCGAACGCCATGGCCATCCTGATTCAGTACCTCTCCGCCAAGCTGGGGATCGCCACCGGAAAGACCCTGCCGCAGAACTGCCGCGATTATTTTCATCCAAAAATCAACTTCGGGCTCTGGGTGGCGGCAGAACTGGCGGCCCTGGCTACGGACCTGGCGGAGTTCCTTGGCGCGGCGCTGGGCTTTTACCTGCTCTTTGGGATTCCCCTGCTCCCGGCCGCGTTCATCACTGCCGTGGTGGTGTTTCTGATGCTGGCAGTGGAGTTGTACGGGTTTCGACGGCTGGAGCAACTGATCATGGTGTTTGTTTTTGCCATTGCCAGTTGCTACGCCTTTGAGATGTTCATGGTGCACCCGGACTGGGGCGCGGTGATCCATGGCGTGATCGTGCCGCACATCAACTCCAAAAGCATTTACGTGGCAGTGAGCATGCTTGGCGCCACGGTGATGCCGCACGTGATTTATCTTCATTCCGCCCTGGTGCAACACCGCGTGAGGGAAGATTCGCAGCACTGCCCCACCAACCAGTGGCTGCTGACCATGCGGCACCTGCGCTTTGAACTGTTTGACGTGCTGGCCGCCATGAACGGCGCCTGGTTCATCAACTCGGCCATGATCGTGATGGCTGCGGCGGTATGGTTCAGCACGGGCACGCCTTTTACCTTTGACGAGGCGCATCTTACGCTGGCGCCGCTTCTGCCCCGCGTGTCCAGCATAGCGTTTGCGCTGGCCCTGCTGTTCTCCGGGCTGTCTTCGTCCACGGTGGGCACCATGGCCGGCCAGGTCATTATTGAGGGCTTTCTCGATATCAAATTCAGCGTGTTTCTGCGCCGGCTGATTACCATTATCCCCGCCGTCGTGGTGATTGCGCTCAAACTCGACCCCCTGCAGATTTTGGTACTATCTCAAGTGGCGCTGAGCTTTGCCATTCCGTTCGCGCTGGTGCCTCTGGTGATGCTGACCCGCGATCGGTCAGTCATGGGAGACATGGTCAACAACCGGCGCACGAACCTGATGGCCTATGTGGTCACTGGAATTATCGTGGCTTTGAACCTTCTGCTGTTGTACCGCACCGTGGGCGGCGAGTTCTAGGCCGCATTCCTGCGCAGGCAAGATTCCGGGGAGCGTTTCCCGGCGCAAGCGAATCCAAGAGAGAGGTGGTCATTATGAATAATTCATTTGGCAGCCGTTCCAGGTTGCGCGTGGGCGCTCAGGAATACGAAATACATCGCCTGGATGCCCTCGAAAAAATCAATTGCAAGCCGGCGCGGCTCCCTTTCTCCTTGCGCATTCTTCTTGAGAACCTGTTACGCACCGAAAACGGACGCTCGGTGACTGCGGACGACATTCGCTTTCTGGCTGACTGGAAGCCCCAGGCCATCCCGGACAAGGAGATCTCGTTTACTCCGGCGCGCGTGCTGATGCAGGACTTTACCGGAGTGCCCGCGGTGGTGGATCTGGCCGCCATGCGCGATGCCATGAAGACCATGGGCGGCGACGCCAACCTGATCAACCCTCTGCAGCCCGCTGAACTTGTCATCGACCATTCCGTGCAGGTGGATGAATTCGCCAGCCCCAATGCTTTCGCCGTGAACGCCCGCCTGGAATTCGAACGCAACCAGGAGCGTTATGCCTTCCTGCGCTGGGGACAATCAGCCTTCCACAATTTCAAGGCTGTTCCGCCCGACATGGGCATTGTGCACCAGGTAAACCTGGAGTACCTGGCGCGCGTAGTCTTCGCGCAGAAGACTGACGGCGGCATGCAGGCTTATCCGGACACGCTCGTCGGCACCGATTCGCACACCACCATGATCAACGGGCTGGGCGTGCTGGGCTGGGGTGTGGGCGGCATTGAAGCCGAGGCGGCCATGCTGGGGCAGCCGGTCTCCATGCTCTTGCCTCAGGTGGTGGGATTCAAACTCACAGGATCATTGCGCGAAGGCGCCACGGCAACAGATCTGGTGCTCACGGTGACGGAGATTCTGCGCAAAACCGGTGTCGTGGGCAAGTTTGTTGAGTTCTTCGGCCCGGGACTGGACCATCTCGCGCTGGCCGACCGTGCCACCATCGCCAACATGGCGCCGGAATACGGCGCTACCTGCGGCATCTTCCCGGTGGATCAGGTCACGCTCAATTACCTGCGCATGACGGGCCGGCAGCCTGAGCAGATTGCCCTGGTGGAAGCTTACTGCAAGGAGCAGGGCCTGTTCCGTACGGCGCAGACCCAGGACGCCGAGTACTCTCAGGTGGTGGAACTCGATCTCTCCACCGTGGAGCCGAGCGTGGCCGGACCGCGCCGTCCGCAGGACCGCGTTCCTTTGTCACAGGCCAAAGAAGCTTTTGAGAAAGCTCTCCCAACGTTGATTGGTCCCCGTATGCCGCGCGCCGCGGGACGCGCCGCGGCTCCAACCCAGGTAGAACGGTTCGAGGGCGAAGGCGGCAATCCCACCGCGGTGGCGGTTGAAGACCCTGCCTCGCCGGGAGCGGAAAAAGAAGTGGGCGACGACATTTTTGAACGACTGCACGATGGTTCCATCGTCATCGCCGCCATTACCAGTTGCACCAACACCTCGAACCCGTCAGTGATGATGGCCGCCGGCCTGCTGGCCAAAAAGGCGGTTGAGAAAGGACTCACTCGCAAGCCCTGGGTGAAGACGTCGCTGGCGCCGGGATCGCGCGTGGTGAACGAGTATTACCGCAAAGCAGGCCTGCTTCCGTATCTGGAGAAAATCGGGTTCGATATTGTCGGCTATGGCTGCACTACTTGTATCGGCAACTCCGGGCCGCTGCCCCAGGACGTATCCTACGCGATCGGGGAAAAAGAACTGGTTGCCGTATCGGTGTTGTCGGGCAATCGCAACTTTGAAGGGCGCATCAACTCTGAGGTTCGCGCAAACTACCTGATGTCGCCGCCGCTCGTCGTGGCGTACGCGCTGGCGGGCCGGATTGATGTCGACATCACGCGCGATCCGCTGGGAACAGGCAAAGACGGCAAGCCGGTTTACCTCAAAGACATCTGGCCCACCCAGAAAGAAGTGCAGGACACGGTGGCGTCCAG
>JBLMXE010000058.1:0-2997 GCA_050257615.1 Chlamydiota bacterium
ACAGCGGATCGGTGGCGGCCACCGGAAAGGTGGTGCAGTTGTGCACGGTGCGGGCCACGTTGGTCCCGTCCACCAGCACCTGCAGCACCGAGCGCTGCTCGTCGTCGGTCCCCAGTATTACTACTGACAGTTCAGCCATCGTTTCACTACCTTCCCTGGGATAATCTTTCCTGCCTGCTGCCTTTTTTCCGCCTCTGCCCTCAGGGACCCTGGATCAGGCGAATGGGAATCGCCGTCGGTCCCGCGCCCACTCCTGGTCCCGCCCCCTGCGCCGAGCCGCACGAGCTGGCATTGACGAAGTGGGCGGTGATGTTGCCCTGCTGGTCGGGCACGTTGTCCACAAAAAATTCAGCGAATCCCACCAGCGGTATGGTTTGCTTGCCCGGATCGAGGTTCCACTGGCAGTTGTCAAAAATTGGCGCCGTAATCAGCGACTGGCTGGTATCGCGCAGCTGCGAGCAGTCGCCCTGGTAACAATATTGAAAATCCGGGCTGGGGTTGGTCGGAACCGGGGGCGCCGGGTTGTCCGGCGACCATACGTCGGGCGTGCCTCCAATCAGGTCTCCTATTCCGGTATAGGTCTTCTGCTTCATCATGCCCGTCTCCACCGGCAGGCTGTTACCACACTTGCCGGTGAAGTTCTGCAGGATGGTGGTGTCCACGCCGCACGCCGGATCATTCAGGCAACGTCCGATGGTGCAGCTGTAGGTGTTGGCCCCCGAGCCGAAGTCCAGGCTGAAATACTGGCTGGGCGGGCTGTTGCTCTTGTTCCAGTTTTGCGGGGTCACCGGCCGCAGCTGTAACTGCGTGCCCAGCCGCTGCAGGGCATAGTTGGTCATCAGCGGCGCCCCGGTGCTGGGGTCGGTAACGTTGGGATTGAAAATCGCTTCCGGATACGTGGGCGGGTTCGGCGATCCCGGCGCCACCCCGCAGCCCGCCGTCAAGTCGGTTGCCAGCGCCGTGTTGGCGATAAAAAATGGCTTCAGGCAGTGCGTTCCGCCAGCCTGCTTGCTGGCTTCCGCCGTCGCCCGCGTGGTCACCCCGACCGAGTTCCACCCGATGGCGCGCGCAAAGAACGTGCCGATGGCCGTCGCTCCGCTGCGCGCAATGTAGACCGTGACTCGCCGGTTGGGGCTGTCCACACACACTCCCGTGCTGGCGCTGGCCGCCGGGCAGGGCGAGGCCGCCGTGGGCGCGCCAAAATCCGCCGCCGTCAGGCTCTGCCCCAGAATCCTGTTCTGCACCGCGGTGGAAATGGCGGAGTTAGCCACCGTCGTGACCGCCGGATTGGGCGAGTTGCCGAATACAAACGCCCCCGCCAGCGCCCCCGCGTCCGCCGCGTGCTGCGCGCTCGTCCTCGCCGTGTACAGAATTCCCAGATCAATGGCCAGCGCGGCAAACGCGAACAGCACCACGATGAATAGCGCCACCAAAGGCAGCGTCATCCCTCGTTCCCCCCGGCCACTGCCACTGCCTTTCATTTGCCGCCTCCCGGCTTGGTCCCGTCAAACTTGTCCTTGTCCAGGAATGGCGATGGATACTTGGGCAAAGGCGGCGCCACCCGGTCGGGCGACACCTTCTTGGCCGTCACCAGCACCATCAGCTCGGAATTGCTTTTCTGCAGGTTCTTGCTCTTGAACAGGTTCCCCAGGATCGGAATGTCCCCCAGGCCTGGAATTTTGGAATACAGGTTGGTCACCCGGTTATCCATCAGCCCGGCGATCACGAAGCTCTGCCCGTCCTGCATCTCGAATTCGGTTTCTGCCTTGCGCGTGCTCAGCGCCGGCACCACGAAGCCGGAGATGGTCAGCGCGTTGCTGAAGTCCAGCGTGCTCACCTCCGGCGCCACCTTCAGGTGAATGTCGCCGTTGGGCATAATTACCGGGGTAAACGCCAGGCGCACCCCGAAATCCTTGAACTGAATGGTTACCGCGGTGAAGCCCGCGCCCGGCTGCACCACCGGAAAGGGAAACTGCCCGCCGGCCAGGAAGCTGGCTTCCTTGCCGTTCATGGCAATCAGGTTGGGCTCGGCCAGGATTTGCAGCAGGTTCTTCTGCTGCAGCGCCTTGATCACTGCTCCCAGGTGAATGTCGGGACGGAACAGGAACAGGTTGAGCGCGTCCTGGATAGTCTGGTTGCTGGTGAACGGAGTCCCCGGCGGGGTGGGAACCACGTCAGTGATCTGCTGCGGCCCGGTTTGCCCGAACTGCTGCGTGGTGATGGTGCCGATGGTGTTGGTGGCGCCGGTGGAGAACAGGTTTACTCCCAGCTGAGTTATCGCGTTGCGGTCCACTTCCGCGAACTTCACCTCCAGCAGCACTTCCTGCGAGCCCACCGGCCCGAAGGTCAGCACGTTGACCACGTTCTTGCTGTAGGCCTGCGCGATCATGCCCGCGCGCTTGGCCACGTCCTCAGTAGACACGTGCCCGGAGAGCACGATGGCCGCCCGCGAAGGAGAAACGTCAATGCGCTCCTCCGGAAAAATGCGGTGAATCTCTTCCGCGCACGCGGTTACGTCCACGTCTACCCGCAGGTCGAAGCTGCGCGAGCGCTCGGCTTCGTCCCAGATCAGCAGCGAGACTTCGCCCGGGGAACGGCCGTGCACCAGGATTTGCGTGGGCGTCACCACAATGGCGTCGGCCACATTGGGGTCGGTTACCGACACCCGCTTCAGACGCTCCGTGGTGTTGATGAGCAGCGACTTGCCCACCATCACCCGCAGCGGCGCCGGGCCGCCCTCGGGCGTCTGCGCGCTGGCGGCCGACGGTCCCATCTGGCTGGGCGGGGGCGCGGGCTGCTGTGCCGGCTGTTGTGCCGGCGCGGCTGCTGCCGGGTTGGGTATGTTAGGCACGGGCACTTTTACATGCTGCGCGGCCGCGCCCGCTTCTGCTGCCGCCTGACCGAAGCTGCGCGTGCCTGCTGCTACCAGCAGCGCCAGCACGCATACCAGAAATACCGTTTTCGAAGCACGCATCTTGTTCTCTCCACTAAAAAGAC
>JBLMXE010000059.1:0-12784 GCA_050257615.1 Chlamydiota bacterium
TACGTGGTCTACCAGGTGACGGCGGTGAAGCCGCCGCAGACACCGAGCTTCGAGCAGATTCGTTCGCGGGTGGAATCGGAGTTCGTCAATCAGCAGGCAACGGTAATGCTGGCGCAGAAGACGCAGGAACTTTCCGACCGCGCCCACGCCCTGCACGACCTGAAGAAAGCCGCCAAGGAAGAAGGCGCGACCGTGAAGACCAGCGACTCGGTGACTCGCAAGGACCAGGTGCCGGACGTGGGGGCTATGTCGGGGCAAGCGAGCGTGGTCTTCACCATGAAGCCGGGAGAAATCAGCGGCCCGATCAATAGCGGCACCAGCGGTGTGGTGCTCTCCCTGGTGGACAAGCAGGCGCCCTCGCAGGACGACTTCCAGAAGCAGAAGGACCAGGTTCGGGAGCAAGTGGTGCAGCAGAAGCGAGACCAGATGCTGCAGTTGTTCGTCACTAATCTCCGCGAACAGATGGAAAAAACCGGCAAGATCCAGATCAACCAGCAGGTGCTCAAGCAGCTGACAACGCCGCGCAGTGAGGCGAGTTAAGCTGCCGGACGGTTCGTTGAATCCCCATCATGCCTTTTCCACGATCTACCGGGATACTGCTGCATCCCACGTCGTTGCCGTCGCTGGGAGGGATAGGCGACTTCGGCCCCGCCGCCTATGAGTTCGTGGATTTTCTGGCGGCAGCACGGCAAAGCTTATGGCAGGTGCTGCCGCTGGCGCCGGCCGGATACGGCAACTCGCCTTATTCTTCGTTGTCGGCGTTCGCCGGCAGCCCGCTGCAGATCAGCCTGGAACGGCTGGCAGAGCGGGGCTGGATGGAGCGCGATCTCCTTTCTGGATTGCCCGGCCAGGTGGGCAGGGTGAATTATGACGAAGTCGCGGCGATGAAAGTGCCTCGGCTGATCGCCGCCGCCGAGAACTTCCTGCAACATGCCGGCGCCAGCGATCGCGCCCGCTTCGATCACTTCTGCACACAAAACGCGTGGTGGGTGGAAGGCTGGGTCCTGTTCGACGCTTTGCGGCAGCGTTACAAGAAGGCGTGGAACGAATGGCCGCGGGAGTTGGCGCATCGCCACCCCGCCGCCCTGGACCAAGTGCGCGGTGAGCTGGCCCACGAACTGCAAATCGGACGTGCCCTGCAGTTTGCTTTTTTTGAGCAGTGGAACGCGCTAAGGCAGTATTGCGCCGCACGCTCCATTCGCATCATCGGCGACATCGCGATTTTTGTGAACTACGACAGCGCTGACGTGTGGGCTCATCCGGATATTTTCCGGCTCAACCAGGAGCTGGAACCGGAAGTAGTCTCGGGCGTGCCGCCGGACGCCTTCAGCGAAACCGGGCAGCGCTGGGGCAATCCGCTGTACCGCTGGGATGTGCTCAAGGCCCGCGGCTACGAGTGGTGGCTGCAGCGCCTGGGCTGGGCCACGCACATGTGCGATCTGCTGCGCATTGACCACTTCCGCGGCTTCGAGCAGTGCTGGGAGATTCCGGCACACGAGCCTACCGCGGTGCATGGGCGCTGGGTGGATGGGCCCAAAGACGACCTCTTCAACCGCGTCCGCGAGGCGCTGGGGAATCTGCCGTTTATTGCCGAGGATCTGGGCATGATCACGCCCGAGGTGCATGCCCTGCGCAAGCGCCTGCAGATTCCGGGCATGCGGGTTTTGCAGTTCGGCTTTGGCAATCCTGGCGCCCACATTTACCTGCCGCATCGCTTCGAGAAGAACACGATCGTGTACACCGGCACGCACGACAACGACACGACGGGGGGTTGGTGGAGGTCAGGAGCCAGCGAGTTCGAGCGCGCGCAGGCACAAGCTTATCTGGGTCCCCTGGATGACCGCGGCGTGCATTGGGCTTTCGTGCGCGCGGCCCAGGCGTCGGTAGCTGATTTGTGCGTGGTTCCTCTGCAGGACGTGCTGGGACTGGGCAGCGAGGCCCGAATGAATACACCCAGCCAGGGCGAGGGCAACTGGAGCTGGCGTTACCAGCCGGGCGCGCTGACTGCAGGGCTGGCGGAGGCACTGGCGACGCTGGCAGAAGTGACCGATCGCGCGCCGTCGCCGCCCGCACCCGACGCGGTGAAACAAGAGCCGTTTTCGGCATAAAGCTTTTAATAAGTGGTGAGCAGGGCGACAGGGAAGCGGGCGAACAGGTCGCGGCAGGGAAGAGCATGGCCGTTAGCCGGGAAGGATTCGCCGGTAAAGAGGTTGAGCAAGCGCGTTCCCACGACTTCTGTGGGCAGCTGCAGTTCGGCGTTGCCCCACGCCTCGCCGATCGGCGGTTGCACGCGGCCACGCATCAGGGTATAGGAAAATCGGGGAACAGCCACAATCGCCACCTGGTCTCCATGAGTCCTGGCGAAGCTCACCACATGTTCCTGTTTTTCATTGCCGGTGGCCAGTGGAGTGTAAGAGCCGGCGGCAAAGAGTTTGGAATGTTCCCGGCGGAAGTTCATAGCTCGTAAGGTCACCCACATCTTGATGCGCCCGTCCTGGTAGTTGGCCAGGAGGTCGGAGCACAGCTCAGCCAGGGGGCGGTCTTCCGCCTGGCGCAGCAGATCCTCAAGCAGCTGCTGGCGCAGGGCGAAATCTACCCGTCGCCGGTTATCCGGATCTACCAGGCGAAACTCCCACAATTCACTGCCCTGGTAGAAATCAGGTACGCCGGGGGAGGCGATCTTGAGTAAGGCCTGAGCCAGCGAATTCAGGGCCCCAAAAAATGCCACCGCGCGCATAAACTCTTCCACCCGCCGGGGGAAGGGATTGCGCTTGCCGGCCGCGCCGGGCGACAGTATGCGTGCGATGAACTCCTGCAGGGCGGCCACGTACTCGGGATTGTCGTTGACCCAGCTGAGGTTGACCTTGGCTTCGTGCACGGCCTTGTTCATGTAGCGCTGTATGCGGCGGGTGAAGTCCTCGTCGGGCGCATTGCCCAAGGGCCAGGCACCCACCAGGGTCTGGTAAAGCAAGTACTCCTCGTTGGCATCGGGAACGGGGCGGCCATCGCTGATCGTAATCTTCTTGGGATGATTCATACGGCGCCAGCGCATCACAGCCGCAGACCAGTCGCGAGGCATTTCCGAGAGCACGTTGAGGCGGGCACGCACGTCTTCGCTGCGCTTGCTGTCGTGGGTGGAGGTCAAGAGCATAGAGTGCGGCCACTTCTCCGCGCGTTCCAGGTTGCCGCGATGAAACTCCTCCACCGCGACGCCGAAGTCCCGGGGTGAGCCGCCGACCTCGTTTACGGAAACCAGGCGGTTGTACACATAGCAGGCGGTATCTTCCAGACCTTTGGCCATGACCGGCCCGCTCAACTGCTGGAATTTGAGAACGAAGTAAAGCCACTTGCGGTATTGCTCGTCGTCGGCGCCGGGCGCGCTGCCCTGAAGCAGAAGAATGTTCCGCAGGAAGTCAAAAGTCGCTGCTGGCATAGCTTCGTTACGGCGTTTAGCACGAGTGATGGCGGTGTCAATATAGGAGCGATCGAGTTCGCTGACGTTGCCGCGCTCGTCAATGTAGGTGCGATACACGGGGAAGCAGGCGATGGTCTCGCGGATGACGGTGGCGAGCGATTTGACCGTGAAATCGCGAGCGTGACGGTCAGTGCTGGAGATCTCATCCAGCAGGTGAGTCAGCACCGCCACCTCACTGGCCAGGGCGGTATTCATAGCCTGACCCTTGGCTTCGTAGATGACGCTGTCCACCTCCACCGCGCCGCCAAGGAAGCGTTCGTAAATGCGGGTGAAGGAGCGGCGATTCCGGGAGTCAATGAAGACTCCGTTCAGCAGATTGGCGAAGCCATAGCCCACCGTGCCATCAACCGGCCAGGCCGGCAGATGCTCGCCGGGCTCGAGAATTTTTTCCAGCACAACATAGAGAGAGGCCTGCCGCAGCATCCACTCGTGCTGTCCGAAGATGGTTTGTACTTCCTCCTCGATCCCGTTTTCCGCCACCGTACCTCGCGCTTCGGGCCCGCAGCACTGGCTGGCGGCATGGAGCATTTGCAGGCGAATGAAGTATTGCGGGGGATTGAGCAGGCCGTCGGGATGGTCAATGCGCAGCCCGGCAACACTGCCATCGGCCAGCAGGCGGCGCAAGAGCTGGTGAGTGGCAGCGAACACGCGGGGATTTTCCATGCGCAAGCCCACCAGGTCGTTGACGTCGAAGAAGCGCCGGTAATTGATTTCCTCGCCGGAAACCAGCCAATGGGCCAGGCGGTAGGGCTGGGCGTCAAGCAGGCGGTGCAGAGAGTCGAAGCTGCGGGGGAGTCCGGGCTCGCCATTCAAGGCGGCCAGCGCCTGTTCTATCAGCTCCCGAATGGCGGGTGAGCGTTCCGCTAATTGCAGCAAGCGCTGCAGCCGCGCCGGGCCTTCGGTGCGCCGGCGATTAATTGCCTGCGCCTCGTTGGAATGATTAGGCGGCAGCTGGCGCAGTTCAAAGAGGATGTTTTCCAATTCCGTGCGCTCAGTTTCAGGGATTTCGATCGACTGGAAGCGCAAGTCTCCCAGAGGTTCGAAGATCATGGGAACAGTCTGCGGATCAAGCGGCATGCGTTTATCGAAATAGTAGACGGAAAAGGCGCCATCAAATTTCAACCGCAGATGACCGCGTTCGAGCTCCGCCCCATAGGGTCCGCCCAGCAGAGGGAAGAGCACTTTGTCGCGCAGCTCAGGTTTAAGCGGTTCCCAGTCAATATCGAAAAAATCGGCATAGGCGGAGGTGCGCCCATTCTGCAGCACATCCTGCCACCAGGGATTGTCGCCGTGCCCCACGCCCATGTGGTTGGGAACGGTGTCGAGAATCAGAGCCATGCCGTGGGCGTGCAGTTCCGCGACCAGAGCCTGAAAGTCCTGCTCGCTTCCGATCTCCGGGTTCAGGGTATTGTGATCGGTGATGTCATAGCCATGACCGCTGCCGGTGCGAGCTTTCAGCAGAGGAGAGGCGTAACAGTGGCTTATGCCCAGGGCCCGCAGGTAAGGGACCAGGGCCTGCGCATCAGCGAAGCGAAAGTGACGGTTGAACTGCAGGCGATAGCTGGAGACAGGCCGCTCCGCGTGTTTGCGGGCAGCCAGGCGGTCGAGGCACTCCGCCAGGCCGACGGGTTCGGTCAGCAAGGTTGCGAGGTTCGCGCGCATGCGGCTGGTTAGATGCAAAAGCAAATCCGCCCAACAGCCGCAGGCTACTGGACGGCTGTCCCGCTGCCAATCGGGGACAGCTCATTATATGAGGGAATCTCCAGGTTCAGGTGGAGAAGGCGCGAATGCGGCTGGCGTACTCACTGTTCAGGAGTCGGCGCGAAGGCCGGCTCTGGTCCTGGGCCAGCAGCGCGGCCAGGCCGCGAAACGAACGCGCCACGTCGGTATTCTTCTGCAAGGCGACGGGAGTGCCGCGGTCAATGGCGCTGCCGACCACAAAATATTGACTGGGAATCTTCCATAGAATGCGGGCATCGGCCGCGGCTTCGGCATCGGCATCGCTGAATTCCGGGGTCTTGCGAAAGCGATTCAATACCAGCCGCACCTTGTCGCGCGAGGAGGCTTCGCCGAGATAACTCTGAACGCGAGCCGCGTTCCACAGCAGGGCAATCATGTCGGTCTCGGCGATCATGAGAATGGTGTCGGAGTAGGCGCACACCATGCGCACCAGGGGATCAAGGCGTGACGACAGGTCCACCACCACGTATTTGTAATGATTAACTGTCAGGTCGAAGATCCGGCCCACCTCATCTTCGGCAGGTTTGAGGGGGGTAGGCACCTGCGGAGCCGCCAGCAGGTGAACGCCCGAATCGCAGCGGGTGACAAATCCGTCGAGGAGGGAACTGTCCAGACGATGACAATTCTGAAACGCGTCCAGCACGCCAAAATTAGGCTTGGCATTCAGGTGTAAGGCGGCATGGCCAATGGGAGCCAGGTCAACCAGCAAGGTATTGCCATGAGCTTCGTTCAGGGCTACAGCCAGATTTACGGCCACGGTGGTGGCGCCACAGCCACCCTTGGCGTTCAGCACCGTGATGACGCGGCCGCGACTGGGATCGTCAGCGGCCTTGCGGCGGGTGGCGTGTAGCCGCGAGAAGGCTTCCAGCAGGCTGTGCGTGCCCGGCGGGTGGTCAAGAAATTCGCAGGCCCCCGCGCGCATGGCTTCCACGATTGCCTGGCGTTTGGTCATGTCGCCACAGGCAAAAATGGCCGTCTGGGGAAACTCGGCATGAAGCCGCTCTATGACGCCCAGGGCCGGGCCCGAATTCCGGGTAGAAACATCAATCAGCAGTACCTGCGGCTTGAGTTCACGGACCTTGCGGGTAAAGGACTCGAGATCAGGCAGCGCGTCCTTGAGCAAGGTGCGGCCGGCCCCAGTGGCATCCACCAGAGTCTGCAGCAGATCAGCTTGCTCGCTATCAGAGGCCAGAATTCCAACGGTTGCGACAGGCATAACGGTGGTAACAGCTATCCCTTCACTATGCTAGGTGGGATGGGAAAGAGCTCCAAGTGACGGAAGTACATCTCCCGTGGGAGGAAGGAGGACTTATTGCACCGTGGGCGGAATGTCGAGCTCTTCGATGAGCCGGTGAATGGAAGAACGGGCAATTTTGAGAAAGCGCGCGGCTTGTACCTTGTTGTTGCCGCACTCCGCCAGAGTACGCAGGACAAGGCGGCGCTTAAAGTTGCGCACTTCCTCGTCGAAGGAGCTGCCGGATTCGTTTTCCGACCAGGCAGCGAACTGGGAAGGAAGGTGCTCGATGCCAATCTCCGAGCTTTCAGAAACGACGATGGCGCGTTCGATCACGTTCTGCAGTTCGCGCACGTTTCCCGGCCAGTCATACTCCTCGAGCGCACAGAGAGCGGCGGCGGAAATGCGCTGCACGGAACGGCGATGGCGCTGGTTGAAGTCCTGCAGGAAGCTGTGCGCCAGAACGGCGATATCGTCGCGGCGCTCGCGCAGAGGAGGAAGAGTGATTTCGACTGTGTTCAGGCGGTAATAAAGATCGAGGCGAAAGGCGTCGTCCTTGGCCAATTGTTGCAGGTTGCGGTGAGTGGCGCAGATGACCCGCGCTTCCATGGGACGGCTTTGATTGCTGCCCAGCCGTTCCAGGGTACGCTCCTGCAGCACGCGCAGCAGTTTCACTTGCAAGGGAGGCGCCAGGTCGCCAACTTCATCGAGAAAGATGGTGCCTTGGCCAGCCGCTTCGAAACGCCCGACGCGAGCGGAAGTGGCACCCGTGAACGCTCCCTTTTCGTGCCCGAACAACTCGGCTTCAATCAGCGTCTCGGGCAGCGAGGAGCAGGCTACGGCGACGAAGGGTTCGCTCACGCGCGGACTGGCGAGGTGAATAGAGCGAGCCAGCAGTTCCTTGCCGGTGCCGCTTTCGCCCATGATGAGGACATTGGCATCGGTAGTCGCCACCTTGGCAGCCAGGGAAAATACCGGGCGCATGGTCTCGTCGGTGCCGACCATAGCGGAAAACTCGGCATCCTTCACCCGGCTGACCTGCAAGCGCTGTAACTCGCGGCGCAGTTCCTGAAACCGCCCGGCACGTCGCAGCACCAGGCGCAACTCCTCCATGGAGCCGCTCTCGACAAAATAGTCGAAGGCTCCGGCGGAAACGGCCTCACGCATCATCTCGCGCTCGTCGGTGGAGAGAAAGACGACTACAGGAATACCGGCAGGATTGCGCACCAGGGTTTGCAGGGTTTTCAGGCTGACGAGGAAGCGCGGGTCATCCCTGGCGGGCAAGCTGCAAATGAGCACATCACTGGCGCCCAGAGAAGTGTGGTCATCTGCGGCGGCTGGAGCAAGGCTGAAGTTCCCGCCCAGCTTTTCTTCCAGAACCGCGAAGAATTCCACCCTCTGATCCACAAAGCGGCAGATCACGAAAGTAATCCTCAGTGGCAGCGATGAAGTTGCCTAAACAATGGCGTTAGGGCCGGGCTCATTTCCACGGTAGCCTACGGCCGGTGTAGCCGGAAGGTTACGAAGGTGACCTCGGCAGGCTGGCCCACTGACTCGTTCATAGGGCTAAGTTTCCGGTTTCCGGCCTGGGACCGGCCTTTGTTAAATCGGTCTCAATTCCACCACAGGGTCGGAGGTTCATTTAAACTGAGGACAGGAACCTCGTTGGGGCCTGCATGTTTTCCTTTAGATCCAATGGTGTGCTCGCCCTGGCCTTAGTGCTGCTGCTTGCGGCGCCGGGCGGTGGTCAGGTTTCTGCCCAGTCAAGGGAGGCAGCCCAAGGTCCCAGCCTGCCTGATTCTCGGACCGTTATCTCCTACCTGAATCAGACAATCGTCTGGTATCACCAACTGAACCTGCAGCAGGAAATAGCCAGCGAGCCGAGCGATGTCGTCTTTCTGAACCAGAACCGGCAACTGGCGGAGCAGGTGGTGCGGCTCTCCTTCGAATTCGGGCGTGCCGACGCTCAACTCCTTAATCAGAAGGGCGGCCAGGGCGGGGAGGCGGTCCCAGTTGCGAGCGGTGGCGGCCATTACCAAAGACTGGTAGAGATAGTGGCCCGGGCCGACCAGCAGATCAAGGAGAAACAACAACAGCTGGCCGGACTGCGGGGGCGGTTGGATGCGGCTGCCGGCCGCCGGCGCGCCACCCTGGCCGCTGCCATCGCGGAGACGCAAAGCGAGCTTGACCTGATACAGGTGCGCCGCGATTCCCTGCGCAGCATGATTGACTTTTTCAGCGGCCGGAACGTCACCGGGCTAACCTCCGGCAACCTGCAGGCGGAGATCGAAGACTTGGCGCGCACCGTTCCCGCAGCCACGCCCGAGTCCGGCAAAGGAAGTACGGCCCAGGCTGCAGCAGTGACTGTTCCCGGTCCGCACAAGGCGGAACCTTCCGGAATCCTGGCTTTGCTGACCGAGTTGTTCGGCATGCGGCGCCGGATTCGGACGCTGGACCAAGGCATCGCTCAGACGACGGCGCTGGGAAATTCATCCAAGGAGCTGCGCGCTCCGCTGGTGAATAACCTGAGGGGACTGATCCAACGGGGTGACCAACTTTCCAACCAGCCGGATTCGCTGAGTTCGGCCGCGCTGACACAGCAGAAGCAGCAACTGGACCAACTGACAGCGCAGTTCAAGCAGCTTTCGGCTGTGGTCTTGCCACTGGGAAAGCAATCCATTCTGCTGGATCTCTATAGCCGCAGCCTGAACAGCTGGCGGGATTCAGTGCAATCCCAGTACATCAACGCGCTGAAGAGCTTGGCGCTGAGAGTGGCCGTACTGGCAGTAATTCTGGGATGTGTATTAATTCTCTCCAGCGTGTGGCGGAAGGCCACGTTTCGTTATATCCAGGATTCGCGGCGGCGCTATCAATTTCTGCTGTTGCGGCGCATTGTGGTGTGGTCGCTGATGGCGGTGATTGTGGCCGTGGCCTTTGCCAGCGAACTGGGGACGCTGGCCACCTTTGCCGGCCTGCTCACCGCCGGTATCGCGGTGGCGCTGCAGAATGTGATTCTTTCCGTTGCCGGATATTTTTTCCTGATCGGCAAGTACGGAGTGCGCGTGGGAGATCGCGTGCAGGTCGCGGGCGTGACCGGAGAAGTGGCGGATATCGGTCTGGTTCGCCTCCACTTGATGGAGATCGGCAAGGGCTCGGGGGGCACACCCACGGGCCGCATGGTGGTGTTTTCCAACTCGGTTGTGTTCCAGCCGGCGGCGGGACTGTTCAAGCAGATTCCCGGCACGCGCTTTGATTGGCATGAGATCACGCTCACCGTGGCAGGGGAGAGCGATTACCGCCAGGTTGAAGAGCGGTTAACCAGCGCCGTGACTGCGGTCTTCGAAAACTACCGCGAGCGAATGGAGAGGCAGCGCCACAGCATGGAGAAGACCCTGGGCCCGCTGTCGGTAAACTCCCTGCACCCGGAGACGCGGCTGCGGCTAGCGCAGGGTGGACTGGAAGTGGTGATCCGCTATCCGGTGGAACTGGACGAGGCCAACAAGATTGACGACCGCATCGCGCGGGAGGTTCTGGATGCCATCAACCGCCCTCCCAAGCTCAAGCTGGTAGGCTCCGGTATGCCCAACATCCAGGCGGTGGGCGAGGTCAAGCCGGCGGGAGCGTAAGGTGCGCAGTGCCCTTACTTGCCCTCCGGCGCAGGAGGCTCTTCGAGCAGCAACAAAGAGCTAGGCCTCGGGCCCTAGTTCTACTAAGCAAAAAACTGTAGAAAGCGGATTTGACTTGACGCAATGGAGGGGTCAGGAGGAGGCTGTTTCTAGAGCAGCCCCTGTGGCCGTCGCAGTAAAAACCTTTCGGAGGCACTAACTCATGCTAAGGCCACTGCCGGAAGATCAAAAGTCTCTCCCGGACCACAACTTTCATCTCGTGCAGGAAGAGGCGCGGCTGATGGAAACGCGCTTGCGGCGCAAAATGGTGGTTAACCCGAAACGTCGTGCTGCACCCCAGGCGGCAAGCAAGCAACCTACTCCTCTAGCATCGGCGGTACGATTCTCCTCCCCCTTGAACCTTGTCTTCGCCGTGCTCTCCAGCGCAACCTTTGGCTGGGCAGTTCACAATTTGCACGGTCGTTAAGCGGCAAGAGGCGCGGCCGGTAAATTCCAAGGGGCCGCGCCTCTTTTGTTTTTTCCGTCCATTCAGCAAATCCCTAGTGAAGCGACGGCGCGGAGGTGTGCCGGCCGGCTATACCAGGCCGATATTGCTGGCGACCGCGGAAAAAGTGTTATTAGCTTCGGAACCGAGAAGCCGAATGGTGCCCACCACGATGACGAGTATGACGGCAAGCATGACCGCGTACTCGGCTACGTCCTGCCCTTCATTTTCTTTCCAACTGCGCTTCAGCAGTTCGATCACGTAGTTCTCCTGGGATAAGACGGGTGAGCCGCAAGAGCATGGCTGTGGCCAAAGCATAGTAAGGGGGAAGGGCAGCCGGCCGAATAGCACAAAGGGTGGAATCGAGTGGCACGAACGTGGGGGAAATGTTCCTAAATAGCCGGCGAGATGTCAGCGCTACGCTAGCTGGAGGCCGGTTCCAAGGGAACGAGCGGTAGATCCTGATGGACGGCGAAGAGGGCAAGTTCCAGCCGGGTGGACACGCCCAGTTTGTCGAAGATATTGCTCAGGTGATGCTTAACCGTATCCTCACTGATCTTGTAGTGGGCGGCAATATCCTTGTTTGTATAACCTGCCACCACGGCAGAGACAATTTCCAGTTCGCGTGGCGTAAGTCCGAATTTTTTCTGTTTTGGAGTTGCAGGCGGCGTCAGCAAGCCGCGCAGATATTCCACCAGATTGGAGATGGTTTCGCGTCCCACCCAATACTGTCCCGCCATAACCGCACGAATGCTGTTCAAGAGGAGTTGGGTTGCCGACTCCTTCAGGACGACGCCACGGGCACCGAGTTGCAGGGCCTCTACGATCTGCTCTTTCTCCACCGCCGCAGTCAACAGGAGGATTCGAGGGGGCGCATCGCTGTTGCCCAGTTCACGGACAGCCTCTAGGCCCGGATGTCGGGGCATGGCCAGGTCAAGCAGGAGGAGGTCGGGCTTGAGCTTCTTGGCCATGGCAACGGCCTCAGCGCCGTCAGAAGCTTCGCCCACCACGCGGAAGCCAGGCTCGGCTTCCAGCAGGCGCCGCAAGCCATCGCGGAAGATGGGATGATCATCGGCCAGCAGAATGCGCACGGTCTGTGGATTCTTATGCATAGGCAGCACTACGTTTCTGGGGGATCACAACATCCAGGCGCGAACCGTGGCCTGGCACGGATTCTACCGTGAGCTCGCCTTCAATGGAACGCACCCGTTCCCGGATCACGGCGGGACCCTTGTGCTGGCTTTCCAGTTCGGTCTGGGAGAGGCGGCCGGCAAATTCGAATCCGGCGCCGTCATCCTGGACGACCAGATGGTAGCTGTCAGGAGTGGCCCTCAGTTGAACCACCACGTGCTGGGCGCGGCTGTGCTTGCGCACGTTCACCAGTCCTTCCTGCACAATGCGCGCCAGCTCCCGGCAGACCTTGGGTGGCAGCCCGATACTGGCCTCCGCGCAGGTGAAGCGGGCCGAGATCCCGGTCTCACGCTGGAACTTTGCCACAGTGTCCTGCAGGAAAGGGACGAGGGTCTTTGCGTCCACAGCCAGCGGCTTCATCTGCTGCATGAGGTCACGCAGCTTAAGCACTTCTTCCCGTAGCAAGGTTTGAATTCGTCCGAGCTCGGGAACCACGTGGCTGGGCTGTTCCACCGCCCGCCGGCGCAGCACGTCCACCTGCATTTCCACGCTGATCAGCGACTGCACCGCGCCATCGTGCAACTCCCGGGCTACGCGGGCACGTTCGATGGCCCCGGCGCGCTGCCGCAAGCGGGCAAGCAAATAGACATTGGAGACGGCGGGACCTACTTGCCGAACCAGGTCCTGCAGAAAGCGCAGTGCTTCCTCCCGATCACCGGGCAGGGCGGGGTCGAAGAGATAGAGGCGGCCGGACCACTCGTCGGTAGTGGTAAGGGAGACGGCCAGCACGGAGTGGAACTGGCGGGCGGGCAGAAGGGGAGCGAGAAAATCAGGAGTGAGCTTACGGAGGCGGGAACCGGCGTCATCCACAGCCAGCAAACGCATGCCGCCGGGGTGGCGGGCGGCAAACCAGGTGTGAGCCCCGGCGGGAAACAGGTAGCTTTCGCGGCTGACCTCGGCCGGAGGCAGCCAGCGAAATTCGACCTCGCCGCCCGCTCCTGCCTTGGCCTCACAGCCGGAAATGCGTGAACTGTGGGATTCCTCGAGAACCAGCATGGCTGCTCCGGCGCCGAAGAGCTGAATGAGTTCGGCAA
>JBLMXE010000060.1:0-2677 GCA_050257615.1 Chlamydiota bacterium
AAGCTGCCGGGAATTATCTCTGGGCGGCAAGGGCGGGGGACGTGACCGGCGAGGCGGGAAGGCGAATTTCCACCAGCAAACCGCCGCCCTGGGCATTGCGCGCTGTAATGCTTCCCTGGTGCAGCCGCACGGCGCGTTCGGCGATGGCCAGCCCCAGTCCTGTCCCCCCGGTCTGCCGCTCGCGCGCCGCGTCCAGCCGGTAGAAGGGGCGGAAAAGATTGCCGATCTCCTGGTCGGGGACTCCGGGCCCGTGGTCCCGCACCGAAATGACCGCCATAGATTCTCCGCTGTTTTGAGTCTGACACTGGAGCTGGATTTCCACCTCGCTTCCTGCTGCCGTGTAGCGTACGCCATTGCGGACCACGTTTTCGAAGGCGCTGCGCAGTAGTTCGGGATTGCCCAAAGCCGTGCAGCCTTCGGCTTGGACCAGCTTGACTCCGCAATCGCGGCTGCGGGCTTCGAAGTCGGCGTCGGCCACCACTTCCTGCAGCAGGTCGAGAATCTGCACCGGAGAACGTTCCGCCGGTGGCTCGCCGCTTTCCAGCCGGGCCAGGGTCAACAGCTTGCCGATCATTTCATTCAGCCGGTCGGCTTCCAGTTCGATTCGGTCCAGGGCCTTGGTGGAATCCTCGCCGGCGCGCTGCCGCGCCAAGCCCAGGGCCACGTTGAGCCGGGCCAGGGGAGAGCGCAACTCGTGCGAAATATCGCTGATGAGCTGCCTCTGCGAGTTCAGCAGCACCTCCAGCCGTTCTGCCATGCGGTTGAAATCGTGGACCAGTTCGGCGATCTCGTCGGCGCGCTTGGTTTCGGCCGCGCGCGCCCGCAGATTGCCGCTGGCCAGCTGGTGGGTCGCCGTCCGCAAGCGCACCAATGGACCGGTCAGATACCGCGCCAGCCAGAAGCAAACGAAGCCGGAAATCAGGATGGCCAGTCCCAGGCGAACGATGAATTCCTCGGTGGTGCGCCGCAAAGCGAAGGGGCCGTGCCCGTGCAGAATCTGCGCCACCAGCACGTAACGCTCGCCGTTAGCGGCGACGGCGATCTGGCCTCCCAAGGTTGCCCTTTGCGTGGGAATAAATTCCTGCTGGCCGGTGCGGGCCACATGGCCGGCCAGTTCGCGCACTCTTCCCGGAACTTGCTCGCCGCCATACAGCTTGTTGCCGCGGGCATCGAACCAGAAGAACTGCACATCGGCGCTGTGCTCCAGTTGCCGTAGATAGGCAGTTGCCGCTTCCGGCGGGCCATTTTCCAGAAAGGAAACTGCGTTCTGGTCATACAACTTGAGTGCGTCGGCGGTTAGGGAGCGCCAGCGCATGATGACGCGTTCGGAAGGACGCACCGCCAGCACCACCGCCAGCACCAGAAACAGAGCCTGGGTCAGCCAGAAGGAGAGGAAAATTTTGAGAAAGATGCTTCGCATGGCCGGTCAGTCGCCTCCCGGCGCGGCATAAATATAGCCCACGCCGCGCACCGTCTTGATGCGCTCCCCTCCTTTCCCGTCTTCTCCCAGCTTCTTGCGCAATTTGCTGATGTGCATGTCAATGCTGCGGTCGTAGGGTGAAAACATGCGGCCCAGAGCTATTTTGGCCAGTTCATCGCGCGTCACCACCCGCCCGGCCTCGCGTAAGAGCACATCCAGCAGGTTGAACTCCACCGCGGTCAGATCCACGGCTTCGCCGCCGCGCAGCACCGTCCGCGTAGCCGGATTCAGTTCCACGTCCCCCACTCGCACGCTGGTTTGCGGCGCCTGCCGTTCGCCAGGCTCTCCGCCCCTGGTGCGCCGCAGAATGGCGCGGATGCGGGCCACCAGTTCGCGGGGATTGAAGGGTTTGGGCAGGTAATCGTCTGCGCCTAATTCCAGGCCCACGATGCGGTCCACGTCTTGTCCGCGTGCCGTGAGCAGCAGCACCGGAACGGTCGAGGTCGCGCGCAGTTTGCGCAACACGTCCAGCCCATTCATGCCCGGCAACATGACGTCCAGCACCACCAGCGCGTGCTCGCCGCTGAGCGCCCGCTCCAGCCCCCGGTTGCCATTGTGCACCGCTTCTACCTGCAACCCTTCGGGCTGGAGAAACTCCTTCACCAGATCGCACAACTCCACGTCATCGTCCACTACCAGCACGCGGTCCATTGGCCTCGTCCTTGTTCTACATCAAGTATTGGGCCAGGAATGTAAAGAAGTGTAAGCCTTTCTTTACAAAAATTTACCCGCTTTGACCGACTCTTTACCTCCTCCGCCCGGGGGCCGTGTTTACCTCGTTAGCAAGACTTCGTATGGAGGTTTTCAAGATGAATCGCAAGCGCATTGTAATCGGCCTGGCTGCTCTGTTTCTGGTGGTTGGAATTGCTGCCGTGGGCCAAAGTTTGGCCGCCAACGGCGGACGCTGGCATCGGGGCGACTTCCTGAACCGGCGCATCGCCCACCTGACGCAGGCGCTGGATCTAACTGACGCCCAGCAACAGCAGGTGAAATCGCTGGTGGAGGCTCAGCGTCCCGCTCTGAAGGGGCTGATGCAGCAACTGGCCTCGCAACGGCAGCAGCTGCTCACCGCTACCCAAAACGGCCAGTTTGACCAGGCCCAGGTGCAGGCCATCGCCAATCAGCAAGGACAGACGCTGGCCAATCTGATCGTGGCCCGGCAGGAGTTGCAGTCCAAGATTTACGCCCTGCTTACCC
>JBLMXE010000061.1:0-3029 GCA_050257615.1 Chlamydiota bacterium
TTGACGCGCAGCACCCGGTGCTGGGCATCGTGCACCACGATGAAATCGCTGATGGCGTCAAAGATCTCCATCCAGTGGCGGTTGGCCTGGTCCATGCGGGTGAACAGGCGCGCATTTTCCAGCGCCACCGAAGCGTGACCGGCCAGGGCCTGCAGCAGATTGCGATCGGCGGCCCCCAGCGGCCTGTCCAGGTTGGCCAGGCACAGAACGCCAATCAGTTCGCCGTCGCCGCCATGCAGGCGGGCCAGCACAACGTCCTCCCACTGCAGGTCGGCGGCCACGTGGCCCAACAATTCTGCAGCCTGCCCGGACGTAATGGCTTCCGGGCGATCGGCCATCAGATCACCCAGCGCCACCGCCAGCCGGCGCAGCACACTATTCTCAGGAATAGTTTCGGAAGTGCGCACCGCCACCACTTCCAGATGTGAATGCTGTGCCAGCGCCAGCGCGGCCGAGCGCGCGCCCAGCATCTCCGCTGCCCGCGCCGTGAAGCTCTGGGCGAATTCCGGCAGGCGGAGGAGCGAGTTGAGTTCCAGCGCCATGGCCATCAGGTCCTCGGCGCGGCGGCCATGTTCCTCAGCCAGATGCAGATTGCGCGCGGCCTCCAGGGCCACCGCCACGGGAGCGGCCAGGGCACGAGCACGGCGAATATCTTCGGGAGAAATGCCGGTCTGGTCGAGCCGGTCCAGAACGCCGAACATGCCCAGCGTCCGGCCCTCGGAACTGAGCAGGGGCACAGTCAGCACCTGGCGCACGTTATGGCGGGCGGCGCTCTCCTGGTCGGCCTCCGGCACCTGGCGGATGTCGTCTGTCCAAAACACATCCTTCGAGCCCAGAACACGCACCGCGGCGTCGGCGGGAAAGCTCACGTCCAGGGGCTGAGCCTCGCCGTTCTCCGCTACCCAGCGCACCTGGCAGGTGTCGCCTTCCAGCAAGGCGATGTAGGAGCGGCCGAAGCCCAGGAACTCCGCCGCCCGCACCACGAAGCGCTTCAGGAATTCATCCAGCTTGCTGCTGCCGCCCAGTTCGGAGGAAATTTCCAGCAACTGGTGCAACTCACTGGCGTGGGCGTTAGCGGTGGCGTACAGCCGCTGCGCCTCCAGCAGGCTTCCCAGTTGGCCGGCCAGGATGGTGGCCTTGGCCGCCAGATCGTCAGTGAAAAAGCTGGCAGAAGTGCTCAGGAACACCACGGTTCCCACCAGTTCGCCCGCGACCAGCAGGGGCGCGGACATCAGCGAACGAGCCTGGTACTCCGCCGCCATCGGATAGCGGGCGGGATCAATTTCATTTCTGAAAACGGTCTTGCCGCTGCGCACTGCTTCCGTGGTGACCGCACTCTCCTGCGGGTCCAGGCGAACCCCGCGAAACTGCTCCGCCATGTGTCCGTCGGCCTCTTCGCCCACCAGCACATCGGGCGCGATCTTGCGCCAGAAATAAGCCCCATCCACGCCGAAGAATTGGCGCGTGGAACGCAGAAACAGCTGGATCAGAGAAGCAGGCGTACTGCGCAGGGAACCGGCGAGAGAAAAATCCAGCAGCAGCCGCTGAAAAGAGTTCGGCAACCGGGAAACAGCAACTCGAGGCACAGTCGTATTCCCAGCTTGCATGCGTAGATAGCTGCTGACCTATCCGTCCAAATTCTTTAGCTACTTATAGTTAAAGGGGAAGGTACTCTGGAATCTCATTTTGAGTCAAGCAAATTGCGCAGCCGGTCTCAAAATGTGAACGTCGGTTCCCGCCAGCTCTCAAAAGTGTCACCCCGATCTGCCCGAAAGATTAGAGACCCGCTCCCGGCCCTTGCGGTTATCTGGAAGCGCCATGGTTACCTTTGTAAGTTGCTGGTAACACATGAGGGTTAGATGATGGTCCCAACAGTAACCACAGCCAGCAAGCTGGCACCGGCCTTGTGCAGGAGTTCTTCCAGGAACGCGTCTTAGCGGTGTGAAAAGCGCGTCCAGCGCAGCCGAACAGGCCGGTAAGCGAGGAGTTGGGCATGACGATCGGCAAGAGGCTCTACACAAATTTCGGCGCCATTCTAGCCATGGTGGTAGTGCTGTTCGCGGTCAACATGATCGCGGTGCAGCGCGAGCACGCCGCCAAGACCGCCGCCGCGCAATCCCTGGCCATGGCTGAGGCTACCGATGTGGTTCGCTTTCAGATGATGCAGAACCGCCTCTTTCTGAGCAACTACCTGCTCAGCGGCGATACCCGCGAAATGGACAAGATGTACGACGGAATTGGCAAGCTGCAGGAACTGATCAGCGACGCCAAGACCAAAGCCAACTCCGACCAGCAACGCTTCGCCTTGGCCAAGGTGCAGCAATACGAGCGCGCCTGGGCCAATGACTTCGCGCAGCCGCTGGTCAATAAGCGCAAGGACGTGGACGGCGGCAACGCCACCGTGGCCGAGTTGCAGATTTTCTACTTGCAGAAAGACGCGGGCTCCTGGATCAAGAATTCCAGTGGCGCCCTGGATGTGGCCGACACGGAGAACCGCAAGGTGGTGGAAGAGCGGCGCAAGTCCGATGAAACCGCCGCGGCCGCTACTTCCGCCGTAGCCATCACCGGCACCCTGCTGGCCTTGCTGCTGGGCATCGCTATCGCTTACCGCACCGCCAAGTCCATCACCGATCCCCTGAACGATCTGATGTCGGTGGCCAGCCAGATTGCCGACGCCGGTGAACTCGACCACAAGATTGACATCCAGCGCGATGACGAAATCGGCGCCCTGGCCCGCACTTTCAACAAAATGGTCACTTATTTAAAAGAGATGGCAGGAGTGTCACAAGCCATCGCCGGCGGCGACCTCACCGTCAAAGTGACCCCGCGTTCCCGCCACGACACCCTGGGCAACGCTTTCGCCAGCATGGTGGATGGCCTGCGCACGCTGGTGCGCTCGGTGCGCGACGGCTCCTCGCAGGTGGCCAGCGGCTCCAACCAGGTGGCCAGCGCCTCCGACGAATCCGCCAAGATCAGCCTGCAGGCTTCCTCGGCCATTGATGAGGTCACCAGCACCATGCACGAGATGA
>JBLMXE010000062.1:0-12144 GCA_050257615.1 Chlamydiota bacterium
GTTGCCCCGGCGCTGGCGGAAGCCCAGCAGGAGCGCTTTGCGTCAGCCGCGCGCTCGGCTTAGGAGTTGAAGGTTGTCATCGGCCACCAACACCGCGGAACCTAACACCGTCGAGGCCGGCGCCCCGCATCTGAAGCGGGTGCTGGGGCGCTGGGACCTCGTGCTGCTATTTGTGGTGGCGGTCTTCAACCTCAACGTGGTGCCCTCGATCGCGGCCAACGGCGGGGTCACGGTGTGGTTGTGGGTGATCTCGCTGTTGCTGTTTTTCTGGCCGCAGGGCATCGCCGTCATCGAGCTTTCACAGCGCTTCCCGGGGGAAGGCGGGGTTTACCTTTGGGCCAAGGAAATTTTTGGCGATTTCCACGGCTTTCTTTCCGGCTGGTGCTACTGGACCAACAACATGATGTATGTGCCCACGGTCATGCTGTATTTCGTGGGCGTTTCGGTTTACGTGCTGGGACCGCGCCACGCCGGTCTGGCCGACAGCAAGGTTTTTGCCTTGGGTGCTTCCTTGGCGCTGTTCGTTGTGCTGGTGGTGCTGAACGTGGTGGGCCTGGGCGTGGGCAAGTGGATCAACAACGTGGGCGCGGTGGGGACATTTGTAGCGGCACTTACCCTGGTCGGACTGGGCGTAGTGGTGTGGCTCCATTTCGGCACCACGGTGAGCGCGGCGGACTTTCGCATTCCCGCCAACCCGCGTTTCATCATGAATGCCTTCGGCGTCATCTGCTTCGGGCTGGTCGGGCTGGAGCTGGCTTCGGTGATGGGCGACGAAATTCACGAGCCACGGCGCACGCTGCCGGGGGCAGTGGCCTGGGGCGGTGTCCTTTCCGGCGCGCTCTACATCGCGGTCACTCTGACGCTGCTCATCGCCATAGACCGGCACGACATTAACGTCTTGCAAGGCATCGTGCAGGCGGTTACCCATCTGGCGGCGCGTGTGGGCGTGAGCTGGATCATTCCCGGCTTTGCGCTGATGCTGAGCATCTCGATTGCGGGCATCGGGTCGGCGTGGCTGGCGGGTTCGGCGCGCATTCCGTTCGTGGCGGGGCTGGACTCCTATTTGCCTTCCTGGCTAGGGAAGGTACACCCGCGCTACGGAACTCCCTACGCGGCGTTGATTGTGCACGCGGCGGTTTCTGCCGTGCTGGTAGTGCTGAACTTTGCCGGCTCCGGAGTGCAGGAGACATTTCAGAAGCTGCTGGCGCTGGCGGTTGTGCTGCAGTTGGTGCCGTTCTTGTATGTTTTTGGGGCGCTGCTCAAGATAGCCGCCGACCGGGGAACCAAGACATATTACAGCCGTGCTACGCTGGTGGCCTCCGGCTTGAGCGGGCTGCTGACCACCACGCTGGGGATCGTCCTGGTGTTTTTCCCCGCGCAGCAGATCACATCGCTGTGGTCGTATGAAATCTGGATGTTTGGTGGAACGCTGTTCTTCGTCGGCCTGGCGGCGTTCTTCTTTTACGTGTACGGGCGGCGCAAGGCGCTGCGCCAGGCAGCAGGCGGTATCTAGCAGCGCACGCATCTTGCCGGCCCGGGCCGCGGCCGGGACGGCGGCGCTACGCAGGAGGTTCATATGGCAACCGCAATCAAACCTAATGTTCGCAGCTATCAGATGTTCATCAACGGCGAGTGGTCGGACAGCGTCAGTGGAAAAACCTTCCCGGTTTACGATCCTTCCACCGAGGAAGTGATCGCCTACGTTCCCGATGCCAACGCGCAGGATGTGGACCGCGCCGTCAAGGCGGCGCGCGAGGCCTTCGACAACGGTCCCTGGCGCGGCACCACAGCGCAGGAGCGCGGCCGCGTGCTGTTTCGTCTAGCTGAACGGGTACGCAAGGAAGCGGCCATGCTGGCCGAACTGGAATGCCGCAACACGGGCAAGCCCATTGTGGAAGCGGAATACGACATTGCCGATGTGGCTACCTGTTTCGAGTATTACGGCGGGCTGGCTACCAAGGTAGTGGGCTACGTAAACCCGGTGCCCGACAACGCGCTCAGCCTTTCCATGAAAGAGCCGGTGGGCGTAGCTGGGCAGATCATTCCCTGGAACTACCCGCTGCTGATGGCAGCATGGAAGCTGGCGCCGGCGCTGGCCGCGGGCTGCGCCTGCGTGCTCAAGCCGGCGGAGCAGACGCCGCTGACGGTATTGGAGATGGCGAACTGGCTTGCCGATATCGGCCTGCCTCCGGGCGTAGTCAACATCGTGACCGGCTTCGGCGAGACCGCAGGAGCGCCGCTGGTTACCCATGCGGACGTGGACAAGATCGCTTTCACCGGCAGCGCGGCAGTGGGCAAGCTGATCGTCAAGATGGCCGCGGACACGGTGAAGCGGGTGACGCTGGAACTGGGGGGCAAATCGCCCAACATCTTTTTCGCCGACGCCGATTTTGAAGCCGCCATAGACGGCGCGCTGTTCGGCGTCTTCGTGAATCAGGGCGAAGTCTGCTCCGCGGGCAGCCGCATCCTGGTGGAAAAGTCCATTTACTCGAAATTTGTGGATGCCATGGCGGAAAAGGCGAAGAAGATCCGCCTGGGGCCGCCGCTGGAACGCGAGACCAAGATGGGGCCACTGGTGAGCAAGGAGCAGTATGACCGTGTGCGCGGCTATCAGGAGGCCGGCAAGAAGGAGGCGAAGCTGGCGGCGGGCGGCGGCCGTCCGGCAAGCATCGGCAAGGGTTATTACGTGGAGCCGACGATTTTCTACGACGTGAACAACAGCGCAAAAATCGCGCGCGAAGAGATTTTCGGTCCGGTGGCGGCGGTTATTTCCTTCAAGGACGAAGCCGATGCCATGAAGGTCGCCAACGACACGCCGTATGGCCTGGCGGCGGCGGTGTGGACGCGTGACATTTTCAAAGCCATGCGAACCGTGAAAGCTCTGCGCGCCGGTATTGTGTGGGTCAACCACATGCAGCCTACTTACGTAGAAGCGCCGTGGGGCGGTTACAAGCAATCGGGCTTCGGGCGCGAGCTGGGGCCGTGGGGCATCGAGGAGTATCTGGAAACGAAACAAGTTCACATTAACCTGAACGAACAGCCGATAGGATGGTATAGCTGAGATGGGGGCGATTCAATTGCGCACCGCGGTTCCGGGCCCGCGCTCGCGGGAACTGATGGAGCGCCGGGCGGAGGCGGTGCCGCGCGGCATTTACCTTGGCACGCCGATTTACGTGGCGCGGGCCGAGGGCGCGGTGATCGAAGACGTGGACGGCAACCGCTATCTCGACCTGGCCGGCGGCATCGGCTGCCTCAACGTGGGGCACCGTTCGCCAGGCGTGGTGGAGGCGATCCATGCCCAGGTGGACCGCTACATGCACACCTGCTTCCAGGTGCTGCCCTATGACAGCTATGTTCGCCTGGCAGAACGGATGAACCAGCTCACGCCGGGCAAGTTCGCCAAGAAGACATTTTTTATCAATAGCGGGGCGGAGGCGGTGGAGAACGCGGTTAAGATAGCGCGCGCCTACACCCGGCGTCCCGCCATCATTGCCTTTGAAGACGCTTTCCACGGCCGCACCATGATGGGGCTGGCGCTGACCAGCAAGACACATCCCTATAAGGCGGGCTTTGAGCCCTTTCCCGGGGACGTGTACCGAGTGCCGTTCGCATATTGCTATCGCTGCTCGTATTCGCTGAAGTATCCGGAGTGCGGCGTGTACTGCGCCCAGCATCTGGAAGATGCGTTCAAGCGGGTGGTGGCGGCGGAATCGGTAGCGGCTGTGATTGCCGAGCCGGTGCTGGGAGAGGGCGGATTCGTAACTCCGCCGGCGGAATTTTTCCGCATGCTGGTGGAGATCTGCCGGCGGCACGGCATCCTGTTCATCGCCGATGAAGTGCAGACCGGCTTCGGCCGCACCGGCGCCATGTTTGCCTGCGAGCGCTACGGCATCGAGCCCGACCTGCTGGTCACCGCCAAATCGCTGGGCGGGGGCTTGCCCTTAGGGGCGGTTACGGGGCGGGCGGAGATCATGGACGCCGCCGGCGAAGGCGCCCTGGGCGGCACTTTCGGTGGAAACCCGGTCTGCGTGGAAGCCGGACTGGCGGTGTTGGACGCCTTCGAAGGGGACAGCCTTTGCGATCGCGCCAACCAACTGGGCGAGCGATTTGCCCAGCGCGCACGCCGGTGGCAACAGCAGTGGCCGCAAATCGGCGAGGTGCGCGGGCTGGGCGGCATGCAGGCCATGGAGCTGGTGCGCTCCCGCGAGTCGCGCGAGCCGGCGTCCCAGGAAACGAAAGCTATTGTGCGCTACTGTTATGAGCACGGCCTGATCGTGCTGTCGGCGGGATCGTACGGCAACGTGATCCGCCTGCTCATGCCGCTGGTCATGAGCGACGAGCAGTTCGAGGAAGCCCTGGGCGTGCTGGAAGCGGGACTGCAGGCGGTGTTACAGTCGCATGGGGTGGCGGTACAGACCGCCTAAGTAACTTCTGCGTGGGTTGCGGCCGTTCACAGGTCATCGGTAGAGACGTAACTTGTTACGTCTTTTTGCCATCGATTCGGGGAGACGTTGAAAGCAACGTCTCTGCCCAAGCTTAGTAGAGGCGAGAGTTTATGAGCATCGCAGCACCTACCCAAACCATGGTTCGTAACTACATCAGCGGCGAGTGGCGTGCCTCCACGTCCGGAGAGCACCTGGACATCATTAATCCCGCCAGCAATGAAGTTCTCGGTCAAGTGCCGCTTTCGACGGCCGCCGAAGTGGACGCCGCCGTGCACGCCGCGGCGCACGCGTTCCCGGAATGGCGACGTACCCCGCCGGAGGACCGCATCCAGTACCTGTTCAAACTGAAAAACCTGCTGGAAGAAAATTTCGAGGATCTGGCGCGCACCATCACGCTGGAGAACGGCAAGACGCTGGGCGAAGCCAAGGGGGAACTGCGGCGCGCCATCGAGAACGTGGAAGTGGCCTGCGGCATTCCCACCATGATGCAGGGGCGCATGCTGGAGGACGTGGCGCGCGGCATAGACGAGACCATGATCCGGCAGCCGCTGGGCGTGGTGGCGGCCATCGTGCCCTTCAATTTCCCGCTGATGATTCCGTTCTGGTATTTGCCTTACGCCATCGCTTGCGGCAACACGTTCGTGCTCAAGCCCTCCGAGCGCGTGCCGCTGAGCAGCCAGCGAACCTTTGAGATGATGGAGGCGCTGGGATTGCCGCCCGGCGTGCTCAATCTGGTGAATGGCGGTAAAGCCGCGGTGGACGCGCTTCTGGATCATCCCACGGTGCGCGCCATCAGCTTTGTGGGCTCTACGCCGGTGGCTCGCTACATCTACGCGCGCGGAGCGCAGAGCGGCAAGCGGTTGCAGTGCCAGGGCGGCGCCAAGAACCACGTGATCGTTCTGCCCGATGCCGACATGCAGCAGGCCACGCAGATCATCAGCGATAGCGCCTTTGGCTGCGCCGGGCAGCGCTGCCTGGCAGTTTCCGTTGCCGTGACTGTAGGCGAGGCGCAAAGAACCTTCCGCGAAGCCATTGCCGACAATGCTGCGTCGCTGCGGGTGGGCTTCGGCCTGGATTCCGGCGTGCAGATGGGCCCGGTCATAACGAAGCAGAGCAAGGAGCGCATCGAGTCGCTGATTGCCCAGGGAGCAGGCGAAGGCGCCAAGGTGCTGGTGGATGGCCGCAATCCGCGGATTGCGAAATATGAGTCCGGAAATTTCGTGCGCCCGACCGTGTTGGACGGCGTGCGGCAGGACAGTTCGCTCAAGGACACGGAAATTTTCGGGCCGGTGCTGAGCCTGGTTCCGGCCAACGATATTGACGAAGCTCTCGCTTTCCTGGCGCGCAGCCCTTACGGCAACCAAGCGTCACTGTTCACCTCCAGCGGAGCGGCGGCGCGCAAGTTCCGCTATGAGGCGCCGGCGGGGAACATCGGCATCAACATCGGCGTGGCCGCGCCCATGGCTTACTTTGCCTTCAGCGGGTGGAAAGAGAGCTTCTTCGGCACGGTGCACGCCCAGGGCAACGACGCCATCGAGTTCTACACCGACAAGAAGATTGTGATCGAGCGCTGGGCGCGGGAGCAGAGCAGGAAATTCTAGTCGTTGGCTCTTAGTCTCTTGTCGTTAGCAGCGGTGCTGACGCCGGCTCCAACGACCAACGACTAAGGACCAACGACCAACGACAGGAATCATGTCCTCCACCATCCAGAAGTATTCCGACTACGTCATCACCAGCTTTATGAAGTCCGTGCAGCCCGTGATTGTGGAGCGTGCCGCCGGCGCCACCATTACCGATGTCAATGGGCGCGAGTATCTGGACTGTTTTGCCGGCATCAGCGTGGTGAACGCCGGGCACAACCATCCCAAGGTGATCGCCGCCGCCAAGGCCCAGATGGATAAGCTGGTGCACTGCGCTTCCTACATTTACCATTCGCAACCGACGGCTGACCTCGCTGAGAAGATGGCCCAGATCGCGCCACGCGGTCTGACCAAGACATTTTTCGGCAATGGCGGCGCGGAGGCGATTGAGGGCGCGCTCAAGCTGGCTCGGCTATACACGGGCAAGCATGAATTCATCGCGCTGCAGATGAGCTTCCACGGGCGCAGCTGGGGCGCGCTCAGCGTGACCGGCAATTATGGTCGCAAGAAGCGCGGCGGACCCTACGCGCCAGGCGTGGCGTATCTCCCCGCGCCGTATCTGTATCGTTCGCCCTGGCGTGATAATCCCGACGAAGCTGTGCGCCAGTGGACGCAGATGCTCGATGACAGCATTCGCTACAGTACCTCGAATGATGTGGCCGCCTTCATCGCCGAACCGGTAATGGGTGAGGGCGGAATCATCGTGCCGCCGTTGAATTACTTCCGCGAGATCAAGAAGGTGCTGGACGCGCACAAAATTCTCTTTATCGCCGACGAGGTGCAGAGCGGCTTCGCGCGCACCGGCAAAATGTTTGCCATCGAGCATTATGGCGTGACGCCCGACATTCTGGTGACCGCCAAGGGAATTGCCGACGGCTTTCCGCTTAGCGGCTTCACCACGCGCCCGGAAATTGCCGCTGCCTTCACGCCCGGCGACCATTTGTCCACTTTTGGCGGCAATCCCGTCTCCTGCGCCGCTGCCCTGGCCAATATTCAGGTCATCGAAGAGGAGAAACTGTGCCAGCGTTCGCAGGAAAGTGGCGCCTATGGCATGGAGCGGCTGAAAGCGATGCAGAAGCAAACGCCGCTGATCGGCGAAGTGCGTGGCTTGGGGTTGATGATCGGCATCGAACTGGTGAAAGATGCGATGCTCACGCCCGCTGCCGCCGAAGCGGAAGCGGTGCGCGATTTCTGCCTGCGCGAGGGTGTGCTCATCGGTGTGGGCGGCGTGTTCGGCAACGTTGTGCGCCTGCAGCCGCCGCTGGTCATCTCCCGCCAGCAACTGGACAAAGCCCTGGACGTGCTGGAGCAGGCGTTCGCGGATGTATCCGGGAAAAAAGTACGAGCAGCGTCGTGACGGCAAAAAACGCACCGAAGTGCTGTTCTGCCGAAGTTTAAGACGCACTCAGCCGCCGAATTCCCAGCGCGTGGCGTCGTTGGGGAAATTCTTTTCAGTCCAGGCCAGGACCACCCGCAGACGCACGCAATAGAGGACGGCTTCCGGATGCAAGGGTGTCTTGTACTTAGCGCGGTAGGCTGTATCAATTTTCCGGAACATAGCCGGGTCGCTGACCTCGACGGCAGTTCCTTCCAGGATCACAACGTCATCTCCCGATTCCAAGTGTACGGAGACCGCGGGATTGTGCGCCAGGTTCCGCGCCTTGCGCGAAGTGCGCTCTGTTCCGAAATATAAAGCGCCGTCGGTCCAAGACCCCCACACGGGAATGGAATGCGGTCGGCCGTCGGGGCGGGCGGTACAAATCCAATAATTGCGTGATTTCGCTAACCGAGTCTCCGCGTGTTCCCAGGGCAGATATTGTTTGCGTGGCCTCAGGCCATAGTGTTGGGGAATATGCGGCAGACCGGCAGAAACGGGTGAACAGCCTGGATGTGCCGTCGTCTTCCTCGGCATGTGTTCCTCGCTGACTCCGCCCTGCAGCGGCGCGACGTTGCACTGCTATTTTGCCAGCCGGTTGTATTTTTTCAAGACCGCGCGCGTCTGGTCATGCGGCAGGCCAATGGCGGTGTGGCCGTCGCGCCCAACCATGGTCTGGGCGGCCACCATGGCGTTCACTTCGGCTTCCTCCACCGCCTGCACCGTGGCTTCAAACACCGGATCGAGCTGATCGTTGGCCATCATGGCGGGATGCGTGATTTTCGAATAATTGAACGCGCCCGGGTTGGCCGTCGAAAAAGCAATAAAGATATCACCCGAGCCGTTACCGGCGATGGCTCCGTTGCGTCCCAGGCCCAGAGTCACGCGCTTGGCAATACGCTTGAGTTGATGGGGCAGCAGGGGTGCATCGGTGGCCACCACCACGATGATGGAACCCATATCGCGCGCGGGCTGGCCGGCGCTGGCCCACACCGGGTTCTGCGTGATCTCCTTACCCACGGGCACGCCCGCAATGCGCAACTGTTCCCGTGCGCCGTGGTTACACTGCAGCAGCACGCCCACCGTGTAGCCGCCTTGTTTGGCCGGCAGCTTGCGCGAGGCGGTTCCGATGCCGCCTTTAAATTCGTAGCAGATCATTCCCGTGCCGCCGCCCACATTGCCCTCCGGCACCGTGCCGCCGCGGGCCGTGTCAATGGCGTGGAAAACGTCTTCGGGATGCACGTGGAAGCCGTTCACGTCGTTCAGCCAGCCATCCCAGGTTTCTGCCACTACCGGCAGCGACCACCAGTACTCCGATTGCTTGGGCTGGCCGTGCTTGACCCGCCAGGCAATCACCGCGTCGCGCACCACGCCCACGCTGTGGGTGTTGGTGATCATCACCGGGCCTTCCAGGAAGCCCGATTCCTCCACCCAGGTGGTTCCGGTCATCTCGCCGTTGCCGTTTTCGGTAAACCAGCCGGCGAATACGGGATCGCTGTTATCGCGGCCACGGGGCAGAACGGCGGTCACTCCGGTGCGCACCGGGCCCACACCTACCTTGAGCGGGCCGTTGCCCGAGATCAGCGTGGTGTCGCCCACTTCCACCCCGGCAACGTCAGTAATGGCGTTCAGCGGCCCCGGTGTGCCGTCAAAGGGAACGCCCAAATCCCGGGCCCGTGGCGGGTTTTGGGCGACGGTGAGGGCCGCGGTCAACAGAATTGTGACCCAGATGCAAAGCACGACGGGACGGCGTTTTTCCAATCCGCGATGCGGTTGAGCCGGCGAGACGCCGGCGCTACTTCCTGGAATCAACACGATGGGCTCCTCCGGGGACAAAGCGTTTCAGTTTACACGTGCTGTAAAGGGCTTCAGGGCAAGGCGCCGAAGCAACAGCCTTGCTGCCCGTCGGCTCTAACCGTTTGCAGCACCATTTTCGAAGAGAGGCCATGATATTCTCTCGGCAGTGTTTAGGGGTGAAGCCGGGCGGGGCTGGAGGCGCGAATGCAAGGCTGGAAGCGGGCAGTGATTTTTGGTTCCCTGGGAGCGGGCGCTCTGCTGATAATCGGCGGGCGCAAGGCCCCGGGCATGGTAGTGGCCGCAGCCGGGCTGGCGGTGCTGGCCTCGGAGTACCCGGAAGCCTTCGAAACTATCTGGCAGGATGCGCCGGTCTATATTGACCGCGGGGTGCGCATTTTCTCAGCGCTTTCGGCTATTGGCGAGCGGGTGGCCGAGGAAGCGGCCCGCGGCAGCAGCCGCGCCTGGCACGAGATGGTGATGGAGTAGCAGCTAGCAGCTTCTAGCCGCTAGCTCCTGGCTAAAGCTTTGGGCCGCAGGCCGATTACACACGGCCGAAGACCTAAAAACAGACTCCCCGGCAGCTCGCGGCTACCGGGGAGTAGTTTCCCAACCCACGCTCCCTCCCTGGCATTGTTTCCCCCAGGATTTTGTGCCCGAGGGGAGCGGACTAGATGGGATTTTGGGGCAAAAAGTAAGTTTATTGTGCCCACGCCCGCTTAAAACGAGAATTGAGCAAAAGTCCTAGGTGGGTGGGAAATAAGACCTTAACCCCTGTAGCTGGTAGTTGGTAGCTGGTGTAAGGGTTTTTCCAACTACCATCATTCCGACATGAAAGCTGAAACCCGCAAATACATACAGGTCTTCCTGGCGGTGGCGTTAATTGCCGCTGCGGCCCGCCTGGTGATCATCTTCCGCGAACGCCGGGAACCGGCGCAGCAGGCCAGGGCGAAGGCGGCGCCGCCCCTCGATCCGACGTTCTACGTGGTGCCCAAAAAGCTCTATCCCCACGATTTGAAGTCGGCGCGCCAACTTACGCAGCAGCCGGCGTGGGTGAAGGAAGGCTACAAGTACTACTACTATTCCTACGATCGGGCGCGTCACCACGCCGATTTTGCCCACGACGCCGGCCTGCTGGGTCCCATTGAGAAGCTCGACATCCGCGACGTGGTTACCGACATCACCCCCGGCGCCCGCGACCAGCGCCAGGTGCTGGCCGTCTTCGAGAAAGGTGGGAAGAGCTATGCGGTGCCCATCGGAGTGCTCAAGGGCGGCAACTATCAGATTTATTCCGACGAGATGTTCTTCATCCAGGACCCGCACCAGCTCTACAACGTCTGGCCCAAAGAGGTGTGGCAGGCCATTGACCAGCACCAGGCCAAGCCCGGCATGGATGAGGTTCAGGTCAGCTTTGCCTTGGGCATGGGTGTACCGCAGCCCTCGGAGGATTCCGACCTAAAGACGGTGAAATTTCCCAATGGCGGCAAGCCGCTGGAAATCACCTTCCGCAAGGGCAGGGCGGCGGACATCCGGCCCGGCAGCTGAGCCTCACTTTAGAAGGGGCGACTTCGGCCCCGCCGGCTTATCCTCCTCTACCCGCAGCTTGCCATCCTCATCGGCGTAAAATGCCCGATGGTCGGGGGCGAACTGCTGGGGAATCGCCGAGAGCTGATAGCTATCCTTCTTGGCCCGGTAATGAATGGTGTAGTCGCCGCGCTGGGTATCGCGGGCCATGCGTTTGGTGAAGGAGGCGGTGCCGGCCAGGGCCAGCAGGGAAGAGGCATACTGCTGGTGCCGCCGGAAATAGACCTTTTCTGCCCGGGTGACGGTGCGCAGATAGCCCAGGGTCAGGTACTCGGAATCGGACTTGGCGGGGTCGCCACGGAACTTGGGCTGGTAGGCGGTTTGTGCTGCCGCTGGGGCAGGTTCGGTCTGAGCGCCGGTAGTCGTGCTTAGCAGGCCGCCTGCCAGCAGGCTCAGAATAATCGTGAAGGCAAACTTGAGACCTCGGTTCATGGTGTTTTTTCCCAACTCCATCCTCCTCCCATTTTGCGGTGGCGCATATTGCCCGATGGAGTTCCGTCCTCTTTCCAAGTTAAACAAATAAGGCTATGCTAACGCCAACCCCCAGAAGGATAAACTATGAAGGCGGCGGCTAAACCGGTGAAGAAACCGCATATTCGCATCGCTGTTGTGGAAAGCGATCCCCTGCGCTTTGTCGGTTTCCGCGCGCTGTTCGATTCCGAGCCGGATTTTGAGCTCGTCTCCTCGAGCGTGGCGGAGCTGGCACATCAGGAGGGCATTGACCTGGTGCTGCTGGGCAGCCGTGGCGGTCCAAATCTGTTCGACGTGATGGCCAGCCTGAAAGCCGCCCGCCCCGACCTGCGCATTATCGTGACCGGTTCGGGGGCGGATGACGAAACCATCCTCAAGGCCATTGCCGCGGGCGCCAAGGGCTACGTGGATGAGGCGGCAGCGCCGGCGGAGTTCACGCAGGCTATCCGCATTGTCAATCTGGGCTCGGTGTGGGCGCCGCGCCGCGTGCTCTCCATGTTCATTGAGCGCGTGAGTTCCTCGCCAGGACGAATTTTCCCGGCCGGCCGAGTTACCTTTACCGACCGCGAAAAGGAAGTGCTGGAGATGCTGGTGGCGGGCCGCTCCAACAAGGAGATCGGGGCTGCCCTGGGCATTGAGGAGCGTACGGTCAAAGCCCACGTGGCCAAACTGATGCGCAAGGTGGGAGTGCAGAACCGCATAGCGCTCTCGGTCCACGCGATCACGCATTCGCTGGTAACTGCGAAATAGGCAGGGGGTTACCAAGGGACACCCGCCCTCGGTAACCTTGTTGCTTTCCGGCTCCGACCCCATACTGCATTCACCTACCACAGAA
>JBLMXE010000063.1:0-3851 GCA_050257615.1 Chlamydiota bacterium
GCGTAGGTGCCGATGCGGTTGGCGATGAAGTTGGGCGTGTCCTTTGCCCGGACAATTCCCTTGCCCATGCGCACATCACCAAAGTGGCTGACGGCCTCAATGGCCGCTGGATCGGTTTCCGGCGTGGGAATGATCTCCAGGAGGCGCATGTAGCGCGGCGGATTAAAGAAATGAGTGCCGAAAAAATTGCGGCGGAAGTCGTCGCTGAAACCTTCCGCGATGCTGTGCACCGGCAGGCCGCTGGTGTTGGTGGTAACAATGCTGCCCGGCTTGCGCACGGCTTCCACTTTCTTAAGCAGCGCGCGCTTGATCTCCGGGTTTTCCGCCACAGCCTCCATGATCCAGTCCACGTCGGCCAGCAGCTTCATATCGTCATCAAAGTTGCCGATGGTGATCAGCCGCTCCAGGCCTTTCTCAAAAAACGCAGCAGGCTTGGACTTGACTGCTGCATCCAGGCCGGCGGCAACAATCTTGTTGCGTGCGGCTTTGTCCGTGCTTTGCGCCGCGTCGGGCGGAACCATATCCAGCAGCACGCAAGGGATGCCGGCGTTGGCAAAGTGGGCAGCAATCCGCGCGCCCATGGTCCCGGCGCCCAGCACCGCGACCTTATTAATACGCTGATGGCCCGGTTTTCCCGGATGCCCGTTGGGCTGAGTGGCAGGAACGGCTGATGGAACTTGCGTAGGAGTAGAAACGGCGGACTGGCTCATGAGTGCGACTCCTTAAGACGAATCGGCAAGGCGAGACGTCCAGCATGATAACAGTTTGACGCAAGCCATCCGGGTTGAGGCGCGGCTCAACCCGCGGGTGCGCCGGGGCGCCAGAATTATCGTGATTATGATACTGAATGAATGTTCATTCAGTCAAGAACCTACTTGTCTTTTCAGGTACTTCCAGAATTCGGGATATGTGAGCCCTCAGGACCGAATAGACCCATGAACTCGCCGCTCAAAATGAGCAGGTGGGAGGCAGCCAAGTCTGTTACGACCCTTAAAGTGGTTCCGCCGGCTCCAACTCACCGCGATGGGCCTTTAGATAATCCAGAGCCTTGAGGGCCACCTGCTTTTCTCCGCTGTAACTGAGCTTCGCCGCGGCCTCCTCCAGCGGCATCCACCAGGCGCGACGCACCTCGTGTTTCATCTCCGGCTTGATGTCACCGATCTGGCCGGACTGGCACTTCATCAGGAAAAAGCTGACTACCTTGAATATCTTGGCGTTGTCCTGCCATTTGCGCTGGTAGACATACTTGACGTCGGCAAGCTTGGTAACGGGGCGGGCGCGCAGGCCGGTTTCTTCATAAACCTCCCGGAGCGCGGTCTCCTGAGGTTTTTCTCCGGGGTCGATGTTGCCTTTGGGCAGGGCGACCACGTGCTTGCGATCTTCGGGTTCGCCTTCACGGCCCGGTTCGATCACCGCCGCCCACCATTGATTTTGCATGCGGCGCAGCACCAGCGCGCCCGCGGAAAACTCGCGTAACATTTCTGCAAAACTGCCTTATAGTTGTTAAAAAGCCTAATGGTTCTGTGATTTCACGTAAATCTGGCGGACAATCCACCCTTGCCGTTGCTCGAGAAAAGTTCCTGCTCTCCAAGAGGTTACCAAGGTTACTGGAGATGTGTCCGGTCCAGGCGAAAAATAGCAGCAACAAAAGGCCCGGAAACATCGTTTAATTTGAGTAGCCGCATCCAATGGCTAAACAGTGACTCTGGGGCCGGGTCCAGGAGTTGGGAGAGCAAGAATGAATCCGCTGAATAAGATCGTTCGCACGGTCCAGGCTTTCGGGCGCGAGTTGACGCGGCAGCGGGAGCCGGAAAAAGCTTTGGACGGTCCGTCCCGCCGGCCAAAGATCGGGGTGGCGCTGGGGGGCGGATTCGCCCGTGGTCTGGCCCACATTGGCGTGCTCAAGGTCCTGGAAGAAGAACAGATTCCCATTGATTTTCTGGCCGGCACCAGCGTGGGGTCCGTCATCGGCGCCGGGTATGCCAGCGGCGTTTGCGCCAAAGAGATGGAAGAAATCGCCGCCCTGGTACGCTTCAAGGACTTCTCCCGCTGGACCTTCTCCCGCTTTGGACTCTTCAGCAATGACAAAATGGGCGTATTCCTGAGCAAGGTGCTGCGCTCGAAAACCTTTGAAGAATTGAAGATTCCTCTGGCCGTGGCCGCCACGGACATCATTACCGGCGAGCCTGCGGTCTTCACCAGCGGCGACCTGGTGGATCCCGTACGGGCGAGTTGCGCGTACCCGGGCATGTTTCAGCCCGTGAATATCAACGGCCAAATCCTGGTGGACGGCCTGCTGGGACACGCCGTTCCGGCCATGCCGCTGCGCGAGATGGGCGCCGAGCGGGTGATCTCCGTGCACCTGGCGGCGCACTGGGTCAAGCCTCACGGCCCGCGGCACGTGTTTGACGTGATCGGGCAGTGCTTCTCCATCGCCCAGGACCGGATGTGCGGTCCCTGGCGGGCCGCTTCTGACGTGGTGCTGGAGCCGGCTATCGGAGAATTCGGTTATGACGACTTTAGCCGCGCCATGGAACTTGTGCGCGCCGGAGAAGCCGCGGCCCGTGAGGCTGTACCGCAAATCAAGGCATGGTTGCCGCAGCCTGCGCCGGAGCAACCGGCCGAACCGGTCAAGCAGCCCGCGAGGCAGCCGGCGGCGGTGCCAGCACCCGCGAAATAGCGCAGCTGATCAGAGCAACCCAAAGTGGAAGCGCGCAATCCGCTGGCCCTGGGGAGAAAACACCTCAAGGACAAACCGGTCAGTAATGGGACGGTCTCCCACATCAAAATTCACGCGAATTACGCGTTCGTCATACGCCACGTCGGCCGGCATCCCAATCAACTCCAGTGACTTGGGCGTGATCACCTGCATGTTGAGGCCATTGTAGGCCTTGAGCCTGAAACCAAGTTTCATCAGGAACTGGCGTGGATCGTCTGGGGTGTTCAGTGACCACGAGGGGTCGTCCACCACGGTCTTGCGGAGTGTGGCCGTGATGCGAAAGCTGAAGCGGCGTGGGAAATGAGTAAGGGTGGCGCCATTGGCAGCGACAACCCTCGCGTCCTGGCCCGCGGACACCTGCTGCGCACCCTCGATCTCAGGGCACTCCACCAGGGCCAGCAGAGACACGGTCGCGCCTGAGGGATCCAGCGCGATTACTTCATAGCCTTCCGGCGTGAGTGCGCTGAAGGGATACTGGTTATTCTGTGCAGAGGCCGCCGGGATGATGAGAAATGCCATGGCCAGGAGCCCGGCGGCGGACCGTCTCGCCTTCATAGGATTCTCCTCCTACAGCCCTGCTCCTGGCGCAATCGGGCCGCGACATGATACACAAGAACTTCCTATCTCTTGAGAAAGTAGAGCCTCAAAAGAAGATGCCTCGGCTGCTCTGCATCACCGCCCATCCTGACGACGAAGCCGGCGGCTTCGGCGGCGTGCTGCTGCGCTGCGCGGAACACGGGGTGGAAACCCACGTGATCTGCCTGACCGCAGGAACGGCGGCCACCCACCGTGGCGGCGCCAAAACCAATGAAGAACTGGCAGCTATGCGGCGCAACGAGTTCGCCGATTCCTGCAAGCTGCTGCAAGTAAAGCAGGGGACTGTGCTGGATTACCCCGACGGCGCGCTGGACCGGCAGGACTTTCTGGCGACCGTTGAAGACCTGGCCCGGCGCATCAGAGAACTGCAGCCAGAAGTGGTCATCACCATGGGGCCGGAAGGCGCAATCACCGCCCACCCCGACCATTCCATGGTTTCCATCTTTGCCACCATGGCATTCCACTGGGCCGGACGCACGAACAGGTTTGCCGACCAACTGAAAAACGGGCTCAGCCCGCATCGGGCGCAGAAGCT
>JBLMXE010000064.1:0-19656 GCA_050257615.1 Chlamydiota bacterium
CTGAATTTTCGCGGCCGCGATCACACCCTTTCTTTCAAGACGCACGTGGGCCGCCTGGAGCAGCGGGCGCTGGCCAGCTACGAGGCGCCACACTGGTTCAACAACGACAAGCTGCGGCTGACCTTCGCCGGCTTTTACGACAACTCCCTGGACGTGGTTACTTATACCGCTAACCGCTTGGAGGGCTCGGCCCAAATTGAGGAGACGTACAGCAAAGCCACGACCCTGCTTTATCGCTACACCTATAGCCGGGTTCAGGCCACCAATCTGGTGCCGCTTTCGCCAAACCTGCTGCCGCCCCTGCTTTCCCAGCCGGTACGTGTGGCTATGCCGAGCTTCAGCTATATTCGCGACAAACGAGACAATCCGATTGAAAGCACCAAGGGAGATTACACCACCTTCGATGCCGGGGTAGCGGGCACTTTCTTCGGCTCCCAGGTCAACTTCAGCCGCATGCTGGCGCAAAACGCCACATACTACCCCTTTGGATCGCATCGCAGCCGGAACAAGTGGGTTTTTGCCCGCTCTACTACCATTGGGGTAGAGAATTTGTTTGGTAATACACAGGTCATTCCCTTGCCCGAGCGCTTCCTGGCCGGCGGCAGCAACACCTTGCGGGGTTTTGCCATCAACCAAGCGGGCCCACGCGATCCGGCCACGGGCGCTCCCCTGGGCGGCGAGGCCCTCTTCATTAACAACCTGGAGGTGCGGACTCCCCCGGTCTCTCTACCCCTGCTGGGCAACAATATGGGGTTCGTGGTCTTCCACGATGCCGGCAACGTGTTTGCCACCCCCAGCGACATGGCCAAGGGTTTCACCCACCTGACCCAGGACACCAGCCATTGCACCGTGGGCAGCGAGACCTGCGATTTCAATTACCTTTCCCAGAACGTAGGTGCGGGTGTGCGCTATAAGACCCCCATAGGCCCTCTGCGTTTCGACGTGGGCTATAACCTGAATCCGCCGGTGTTTCCCGTGAACCAGAACGGCGGCGACCAGGCCTTCCCCTATCCCCACGTAGAGACTGGCCGCCGGATAAGCTTTTTCTTTAGCATTGGGCAGACATTCTGATGTGGCGACGCGGTTTGCAAATCGGGATGGTGCTGGCGCTGGCGGGGACAACTCTGTTTGCCGGCGACATCATCGAGCGCGTCGTAGCCACCGTGAACAATCGGCCCATCCTGCAAAGTGACTGGGACGAGGAGGTGCGCTACGAGGCTTTCGTCAACCACCGTCCCCTTTCCAGCCTGACCGCGGCAGACCGCAAAGCCGCTCTGGACCGCCTGATTGATCAGGAGCTGCTGCGCCAGCAGATCAAACAGGATGAAGAAGAGGGCTTGATGAAATCCGCTCCGACGCACGTCGAGAAGCGCGTGCAGGAGATTCGCCAGCAATACCCGGAAGCGGAAAAAGAGACGGTGTGGCGAGGGGACCTGCAGAAATATGGCTTGCGGGAACAGGATTTAGAACGTCACGTTGCGCTGCAAGCCCGGCTGGAACGCCTCATTAACGTGCGCTTGCGGCCCACCATTCACATCAGTCACCGCAGCATTGAAAGCTACTATCAGCAGGAACTGTTGCCCGAGTTGCATAAAGCCGGAGTCAAAGACGTTCCCCTGGTGGAAGTCTCTCCCAAGATCGAGGAACTTCTCACCCAGCGCCGCATGAACGAACTGCTGGCGGCGTGGCTGCACGATCTGCGTTCCCAGAGCGACATCAAGATGGGAACGGCCGGCGGCGGAGTGAGCCAGCGATGAACACGGGAACCAATCCGAATCCGGCCAACAGCACCGGCAAGCGGAACCGAATACTGCTCCCCGCTACGGTCGGCATTCTCATCCTGGCGGCTTTCCTGGCAGCGGCCTGGTACCTCACCAGCCCGCGCTTTCAGCAGTTGGTGCGTGCGCGCGTTATCGCACAGTTGCAGCGTTCCACCGGGGGACGCGTAGAGCTTGGCGCCTTCCAGTGGAACCTTTCCCGGCTGCAGTTCGAGGCTCGCAATCTGACCATTCATGGCCGGGAAGGACCCGGGGAACTGCCTTTTTTCCATGCCGACCGGGTTCTGGTTCGTATGCGCATCGCCTCGGTACTGCGTGAACGCGTAGTTTTGAGCTATCTGGGAGTGGAACGTCCGGTAATTCACGTGGTGAGCTATCCGGATGGCACCACCAATCAGCCTCAGCCCGCCATCCAGGACCACGGTGCGCAATCCACTGTGGAAGAACTCTTCCGACTGGCTGTGCAGCGGCTGGATGTTCAGCAAGGCGCACTGCTGCTGAACGACCGCAGGATTCCGCTTGATCTCACCGCCGATGACGTCGTGGCAGGTATGAATTACGCGCTCGGCCCTCCCCGCTACGAAGGCAAGGTGCATGTCGGCAAGCTTGACACCCGGTTTAACGGCATGCGTCCGTTCGCCTCCACGGCCAGCGCTGAATTCACGCTGTGGCGCACCTCGGCGGAGGTCAAGTCGCTGACCTGGACTTCAGGCTCGTCGCACTTCAGCGCCCAGGGCCACCTGGATAATTTCCGCCAGCCCACCATCACGGCGAGTTATCAAGGCATAGTTGATCTGCAGGAGATGGGAAAAATTCTCCGGCGCTATGAATGGCACGGCGGCAGCGCCACCGTGGAGGGACACGCCAGCTATGAGGCAGGAAATTATCTTGCCCTAGGGCGTGTGGCGGCTACCAGCCTGGATCTGAGCACCCCTTCCGGCGTTCTCCGCCGCGCTAACCTGGCGGGAGAGTATTCCTGGAGCAACGGCCGCTTCAAGCTCTCCAATCTCTCCGGGCGGGCCCTGGCCGGCAAGGTGAGCGGCGACCTGGAAATCGTGCGCCAAGTCGAGCCCACGGTGCAAGCACGGCATCATCGTCCCTTGCCGTCGCTGATCGAGGAGCGCGGAGTTGTGCATCTGCAACTGGAGGGCATCTCCCTGGCACAACTGGCGGACAGCGTCTCCACCCGGTCATTTCCGCTTGGGCGCCTGGGTGTAACCGGGACCGCCACCGGCAGTATGAAGGGCACTTGGCGTGGATCGCCCGGCGATGTGGAAGCGCAGCTGGATTTTCGGCTGAGTGCGCCGTCGCAGCCGCAGCCGGGTCAGCTGCCCTTGAACGGACGAGTGCAGGGCGCCTACAGCGGTTCCAGGCATCTGCTGACTTTTTCCCAGCTGACGCTGGCCAGCCCAGCCAGCAGTCTGGCCGCCAACGGTACGCTGGGCTCCTCCTCCGCCAATCTCAACCTAGGCCTGGCCACCAGCAACCTGGGGGAGCTGCAGCCAATTCTGGCCGCCTTCCGGGGCCCCCGGCACATTCCCCTGATAGTGCATGGTAAAGCCGCCTTCGACGGCACCGTGGCGGGCAGAATTTCAGCACCCACTTTCATCGGCCACCTGCAGGTGACCAACTTCGATACCGCTCTGCATGTGGCGGGTCAGGAGCCATCGCCGGCTAACGCGGGCCGGCAAATCCATTGGGACTTGCTGAGCGCAGAAGTTCAGCTTTCGCCTTCCAATCTTGTTCTCCACCACGGCGTGCTGCGCCGCGGCACTGCCGAAATGACGTTTGCCGGCGAGCTTGGCCTGAAGAAGTATCGTCCTGCGCCCGAGAGCCCTCTCGCTGCTCAGCTGCGGTTACAGCGCGGAGAGCTGGCGGATATGGTCGCCATGGCGGGATATAACTATCCTCTCAGCGGGCAAGTGGACGCCACGCTGCGCGCCTGGGGTACGTGGCACTCGCCCCACGCGCAGGGTCCCATTCAGGTTAGCCGCCCGGCATTTGCCGGCACCCAATTCAACAGCTTGACGGCAGAGCTGCACTTGGCCGGGAGCCAGGCCCGGCTGGAAAATCTGGTCCTCACCCGCGGCCCAGCCAAAATTACGGGTGGGGCCGGTTACGACTTCCGCACAATACAGTTCCAATTCAACCTGCAAGGCGGGGAATTTGATTTGGCCAAGTTCACCAGCTTGCAGAGCAGTCGCCTGCAGATAGCCGGCCAGATGGAGTTTTCTGTCCAAGGCTCCGGGACGCGGCAGGCGCCGGTGATTAATGGGACGCTGCGCTTGCGCAGACTCGTTTTTGATACAGAACCTTTAGGCGACTTTACTCTGACCGCCAGCACGCACGACGCCGTCACCCGGCTTGCCGGCCGCTCCCAGTTTGGCAAAGCCAGCCTTGACTTGGATGGCGATCTTCGCCTGCACGGTGATCTTCCCACTCAGGTAACGCTGCGCTTCTCCCGCCTTGACGTAGATCCTCTGCTTACTGCCTATCTGCGTGGCCGGCTCACCGGACATTCTTCCAGCGCGGGCACTATTACCGTGAGCGGTCCGCTGCTTCGTCCGCGTGACCTGCAGGTACGGGGTGACGTGGCTGAGTTCCGGGCCGACATCGAAAATCTGAAGATCCAGAACAGCGGTCCACTGCAATTTGCCTTGGCGCAGCGGACTCTGACCTTGCAGCGCTTTCACCTGAGCGGCGACGGGACGGATTTTGAGGCCACGGGGAGCGCTCAGTTCGCTCCTTCCGGCGTGCTGAATCTGCGCGCCAACGGCAATATCAATCTGAAGATTGTGCAGACTCTGAACCCGGATTACCTGTCATCCGGCGTGATGACGGTGGCGTTGAGTGTGGCCGGCACGATGGCGGCTCCTGACCTGCGCGGCCGAGTGCAGATCAGCGATGGATCCATATCCAACATTGACCTGCCCAGCGGCTTGAGCAACATCAACGGCACCCTGGTGTTCAACCAGGACCGCCTGCGAGTGCAGAAGCTGACCGCCCAGACCGGTGGCGGACTGCTCAACCTGGGCGGCTTTATCACCTACAACCGCAACCTGAATTTCGACCTTACCGCCGAGGGCAAGGACATCCGCCTGCGTTATCCGCCGGGCATGAGCACCACGGCCAACGTCAACCTGCATCTGGTGGGGGCCTTGGCGCGTTCCACTTTGAGTGGCGACATCCTGGTCACGCGCTTTCAACTGGCCCGCAACTTTGACTTCGCCAGCTACCTGGCGCGCGCCAGAGGGGCCAGCAGCTTGCCTAATCCGCAATCGCCTCTCAACAACCTGCGGCTGGACGTGCACATCACCACCACGCCTGAGCTGGACGTGCAGACGGCGATTGCGCGGGTGGCCGGCGATGCCGACCTGCGGGTGCGTGGCAGCGCCGCCAAACCCGTGGTCCTGGGGCGGGTGGATATTGCCCGTGGCGACGTCAATTTCAGCGGTACCAGATACCACCTGGAACGCGGCGACATTACCTTCAGCAACCCGGTGCGCATTGAGCCCGTCCTCGATCTGGAAGCCAGCGCTCGCGTGCGCGACTACGACATCACCCTCGGCTTTCACGGGACCATTGACAAGCTCAACGCCACCTACAGTTCCGAGCCGCCTTTGCCCACGGCGGATATCATCGCCTTGCTGGCCATGGGGCGAACCCGGGAAGAGTCGGCCATTATCCAGCAGCAAAGCGAGACTAGCTACACCCGCACCGCTTCCAACGCCATCCTCGGCGAAGCCCTCAACGCCGCCAACAGCAACCGACTGGAGAAGATCTTCGGCGTCAGCCGGGTCAAAATAGATCCCGAAGCGGGCGGTGCTGAAAACAACCCGAACTGGACGCGCGTCACCATCGAACAGCAGATTTCCAATACCCTTACCCTTACCTACATCACCAACGTGTCGCAGGCGCAGGAGCAGATCATTCAGGCGGAGTACTACCTGACACGCAATATTTCTCTCATTGCCCTTCGCGATCAGAACGGTGTAGTGAGTTTCGATATCAGCATTCGCCACCGGAGAAAGTAGTGCGGCGGCGCCTGGTCCTTTTTGAGCCTCATACCAGAGTGGGAACACGTTAAGGCTCCCGGCAGAACTGGGGGGATCCTTCCACCTGCAGAAGGATTAGATTACCAGCGAGACAAAACAAAGGGCATTACCTACATCAAATGCTGTTAGTAGGGACTGGAAGATAGAGGAGAGAGACCATGAGCAAGACCGCAGTTTGCCTGCTGGCTGTACTGGCGTTGGGACTGTGTTTGCCTGCGCTGGGCAAGGACAACTCCAGTTCCGGCGGAAAATACGACCAGCAGATCCAGAGCAGCATGCAGAAATGGCTGAAGGATCACGGAAGCAAATTCAGCGGCGTCCAGGCTTCGGTGGAAGACGGAGTAGTAACGCTGAGCGGCGAGGTTCCGCTGCTAATCAACAAGCTGGATGCTGACAAGCACGCGCACAACATCAGCCGCGCCCAGGGCGTGCGCAACCAGATCCAGGTGAAGGGAGGCGTCTCTGACCAGCAACTCCAGGCCGAACTGGCCAAGCGGCTGCGCTATGACCGCATCGGTTATGGCATTGTTTTCAATTCGCTGACCCTGGGTGTGCAAAACGGCGTTGCCACGGTCGGGGGCAGTGTTTGGGACTATCCCAGCCGTGATTCCGCGCTGGCTATTGTGGAAACCACGCCTGGGGTGCAGGGCGTGGTGAATAACATTCAGGTGCAGCCGACTTCCAATTTCGACGACGAACTGCGCATCCGCCTGGCACAGGCAATTTATGGTTATCCGGCGATGCAGAAGTACGCCATTAATCCGGTGGCGCCTATCCGCATCGTGGTCAACAACGGGCACGTCACGCTCGCGGGCGTGGTGGATAGCCAGATGGACAAGCAGATCGCCGAGACCCAGGCCAAGTCCGTGCCCGGTGTTTTCAGCGTGGACGACCAGTTGGTGGTGGCGGGACAGGAAAAGCAGAAGTAAGCGCGCGGGGTTTCTACTGCGCCGGCAGCGAATCCAGAAACTGCCGCAACAGCGGCAGCGTGGTGTCGCTTTGCTCAAAGGCCGCGTAATGGCCGGCGCGCGCGATCACCCGCAACTGGCTGCCGGGAACGTGCTGGCGCATCAGTTCGGCATCGGCCAGGGGCGTGAGCGTATCTTCGCTGCCCACTAACAACAGCGTGGGTACGTTGATGGTTTTCAGCGTCTCCACCGAGTCCAGTCGCGCCGCCATGCCGCGCTGCACCTGGGCGATGTCCTCCGCCGACATTCTCAGCATCATGGCCTTGGCCGCCTGCACCAGGTCAGGACGAGCCTGGTGCGTGCTCTCCCCGAGCAGTTTGGGCAGCATGCTGTCAACGAAGGGCTCGGGGCCGTGCTGCAGCACGTCTTCCGCCGCCTTCAAACGATTGGCGCGGCCTTCTTCGGTGTCGGCTTGGGCGCGCGTGTCACTGAGCGCCAGTGCGCGCACTTGCGGCCGGTAACGACGCCAGAACTCGAACAGGATATAGCCGCCAATGGAAACGCCTGCAAAGACCGCGCGTCCCGTGTCTGCGGCGTCACAAAGCCGCGCCAGGTCGGCAGCGTGTTTTTCCATGGTGGCCGGGCCTTCGCCTGCTTCGGAGTCGCCGTGGCCGCGCAGGTCGGGTAGAATCACGCGGTAGCGTGTGGCCAGGCGTTCGGCTATCGAATGCCAAAACCCGTGGTGCGCGGGAAAGGGATGTAACAGCACCACCGGCGCGCCCTTACCCATGACCTGATAGACGATCTCAGCATCCCCGCTGCGAATCCGTTCCATGGCGGTATTTAACCACACCCAACTGCGCCGACGATGAACGACGAGGATATTGCGGTACGACCTATAATTCTGCGCTATGCCGGTTCTGCTTCGTGACCTCCGCTTTGCCGCGCGCATGCTGCGCAAGAATTTTGGATTCGCGTTCCTGGCCGTGCTTACGCTGGCTCTGGGGATTGGCGCCAACAGCGCAATCTTTACCGTAACCAACGCCCTGCTGCTGCGGCCCTTTCCTTACCACGAGCCGCAGCAGTTGGTGAGCGTGGAGGCCAAAGACGCGGGCAAGGATTTTCCCGCCACCCTGGCGCGCTATGAGCTGCTGCGCGACCGCGCGCGGTCATTTCAGGGAGTTGCCGCCTGGACCAACGACAACTTCAACCTGACCGGTCACGGAGAGCCGGTGCAGGTGCCGGTGGCTCGGGTTTCCGACAATTTCTTTTCGCTGCTGGGTGTGCGGCCGGAACTGGGGCGCGCCTTTACCGCCGAGGAAGGCCGGCCGGAGAGCAAGTATGTGGTGATGCTCAGCGATGCCTTCTGGCGTAGCCACTTTGGCGGCGACCGCAGCATCATCGGTCAGAGCATCACGCTCGATACCACGCCGCACACCGTCGTCGGCGTGCTGCCGCCAGGAGTGCAGTTTCCCTTCGTGGGCGAGGCTGACCTGTGGACGCCGCGCTACTTCGAGCTGACCCTGATGCCGGAGCGGCGCCTGCGTATGGGCGTCGGCTATCTCAGCCTGCTGGCGCGGCTGCAGCCGGGAGCCACGCTGGCCCAGGCCCGGGCCGAACTGGAGGTACTCAACCGGCGCTACGGGGAGCAGAATCCCACCGCCCCGGATGCCGGTCCCGAGGTGACCATGATCGCTAAACCGCTGCGCGACCTGGTGGTGGCGGACTTGCGCGGGAAAATCCTGCTGCTGGCCGCGGCGGTTGCTCTGGTGCTGCTGATTGCCTGCGCCAACGTAGCCAGCCTGCTGCTGGCCCGCGCGCTGGCGCGCAAGCGAGAAATTGCGGTGCGTACCGCGCTGGGTGCCAGCCGCAGCGCGCTGGTGCGCCAATTTCTGACCGAAAGCATGCTGCTGGCCCTGGCCGGAGGCGCGCTCGGGATCGGGCTGGGCTGGGTCGCGGTTCGCGCTCTGCTCGCCTGGGGAGCAAGCCAGCTGCCGCAGGGAATTCCCCTGCTGATGGATCGCAGCGTGCTGCTGTTCACGGTTGTGGTTTCGCTTCTCACAGGAGTCATGTTTGGAACCATTCCCGCCCTACACCTGTCCCGGGTTGATCCCAGCACCGGGCTGCGCGATGAAGGCCGCGGCGCCTCCGCCAGCCACGGCCGGGTACGCGTGAACGGTTTGCTAGTGGTGGGGCAGGTGGCGCTTTCGCTGCTGCTGCTGATTGGCGCCGGCTTGCTGCTGCGCAGCTTTCAGCGCCTGTTGCGCGTAGATCCCGGATTTGAGGCGCACAACCTGCTTACCATGAACATCTCTTTGCCCACGGTGAAGTACGCTAAACCAGAGCAACAGATCGCGTTCTTCGATGAGGTGCTGCGCCGGGTTTCCAGCCTGCCGGGCGTGCACAGCGCCGCCATTTCGGCCGCATTGCCTCTTAGCTTTACCCGCATGACTCCCGTCCTGCCCGAGGGCCAACCTAATGTGCCCCTGGCGCAGCGGCCGTTCGTAGATATTGAGGCGGTCAGCCCGCAATGGTTTTCTACCCTGCGCGTTCCCTTGCGCGCCGGCCGCGCGCTTACCGCCGCCGACAATGCCCAGGCGCCCAAAGTGGTCGTCATCAACCAGACCTTTGCCCGCCGCTTCTGGCCCGGACAGAACCCCGTGGGCAAGCGGGTTGTCATTGGGCGCTGGGCCGAGCCAGCGGAAATCGTGGGCGTGGCCGCGGACGTGAAGAACCGGGGCTTGGCGCCGGACACGCGCGCCCAAGTCTATATTCCTTTTCCTCAGCTCCCCTGGGGAGACATGAACCTGCTGGTGCGCACGGCGGTGGCGCCGCTCAGCCTGGCAGCAGCGGTGCGGGGGCAGATCTCGGCTGTGGATGCCGACCAGCCTGTAACTAATATCAGAACAGCGGATGAGCTGGTGGACAGCTCGCTGGCTCAGCCTCGTTTCACCATGCTGCTGCTGGGCGTCTTTTCCGCGGCGGCGCTGGCCCTGGCCATGATTGGCATTTACGGGGTATTGGCTTACTCGGTAGCCCAGCGCCGGCAGGAGTTGGGCATCCGCGTAGCCCTGGGCGCGGAGCGCGCCGATATTCTGGGCCTGGTGGTGGGCCAGGGACTGAAACTGGCCGGTGCCGGCGTGGCCCTTGGGCTGGGCGCCGCCCTGCTGCTGACGCAGCTAATGTCGAGCCTGCTCTACAATGTGGGTGCCCGCGATCTCGCCACCTTTGTGCTCGCGCCGCTGGTGTTTCTCTCCATCGCCCTGCTCGCCAGCTACGTGCCCGCTCTGCGCGCTACCCGAACCGACCCCATGGAAGCCCTGCGCGGAAGCTGAAAGCAGATCCCACTTGCCGTGTCCGCCGGGGAACGCTGCTCCCGCTACGAAGCCAGCTGCTCGAAGGCGTAGGCCAGGCGCAGGACGGAGATTTCGTCCCAGGGTTTGCCGGCGATCTGCAGGCCGACGCAGCGGCCGTCGGCGGTGGTCCCGCAGGGAACGGAGATGGCGGGCAGACCGAGAACGTTGAAGGGGCGCGTATTGCGCAGCAGGATGAGTTCAGTGGGGCGGAGTTGGTCGGGGTGGGCGGCGAGTTCGGCGAAACTGGGAGCAGGGATGGGAACGGTGGGGGTGACGATCAGATCCACGCCGGCAAAGACGCTCGCCGCGCCGCGGCGCAGAATTTCCAGTTCCTGCCGCTTGGCAATGTAATCGGCGGCGGTTACCTCTTCGCCGGTGCGGATACGGCGCAGAGTTTCCGGCTGGTAGAGTTCGGGATAGGAGGCCACGTATTTGGCGTGGTAGGCCCAGCTCTCGCACTTGGCGACGGTGCGGTCGGCATCTATGGGAAGCGAAATTTCCTGAACGCCGGCGGTCAAGGTAGTTAGGCGGGCGATGGCGGTCTCGATGCAGCCGGCCACTCCGGGGTCAAGGTCGGCAAAGAAGAAATCGCGCGGAATCCCCAGGCGCAGCTGGGATACATTGCCCTCGGTAAAGGCAACGGAATATTCGGGCACAGGAACATCCTGGCTGGCGATGTCGGCGGGATCGTAGCCGGCGAGTGTCTGCAGGAGCAGAGCGGCGTCATGCACGCTGCGCGCCATCGGCCCAACATGATCGTAGGACCAGGAGAGGGGAATGATCCCGCGGGCGCTCACCCGGCCATAAGTTGCCTTCAGGCCCACGATGCCGCAGCAGGCAGCGGGCAGGCGGATGGAGCCGGCAGTATCGGTGCCGACGGCGGCGAAGCACAGTTCGGCGGCCACCGCGGCAGCTGAGCCGGAAGAAGAGCCGCCGGTGATCAGCTCCGGGTTACGGGGATTGCGCGCAGCAGAGAACGCGCCGATTACGCCACTGCCGCCGTAAGCGAACTCGTGCAAGTTGAGCTTGCCCAGAAGCACGGCGCCAGCTGCTTTCAAGCGCCGGACGATTTCCGCATCTTGCTTGGGAATGCGTTCGCGAAACACCTTGCTGGCGGCGGTGGTAAGAATGCCGGCGGTGTCCACCAGATCCTTCAGGGCGATGGGCATTCCGTGCAGCGGGCCTTTCCACTCCCCATGCTGGATTTCAGCTTCCGCGCGATGAGCCTGGTCGAGAGCGGCATCAGCGGTGACCGTGATAAAGGCGTTGAGCGCGGGATTGAGCTGTTCGATGCGCTCCAGGCAGGCGCGGGTCAGTTCCACCGGCGATGCCGATTTGTTGCGGAGCAGTTCGGAAGCGTCGAACAAGCTCAGGGCGGTGAGATCAGTGGCGGAGGGCATGAACGATTCAATTTACACCAGGAGCGGGCGCCGCATGGCGGCCTTGGGAGGCGAGCTTCGTTCGCCCGGACGGGCGAGGCGCCCGTCCCCACACAAGTATCGCCATGGACACCACTCGCTAAGGAAACAAGTTGACGATTTCGGCGGAGAGCTGCGAGCCGGCGATGCGCAGGCGGCCGACGGTCACAGGAAGCGAGAACCGGCGGGGGCCGGCCGCACCCGGATTGAAGAACAGCACGCCCTTGTGCATCTCCTGGGAAGGGCGGTGGGAGTGTCCGAAGATGACAGCGGCAAAGCGGGCGGAGCCGGGATCGAGATCGAGCCGGCTCACATCGTGCAGTACATAAATGGCAACGGCGCCAAGCTCGAGGAGGTTGGTTTCTGGCAATTTCCGCGCCCATTTTTCGCGGTCTACGTTGCCCCGGACGGCGGTGACGGGGGCAATTTTGGCCAACTGCCGAAGAATCTCCGGCTCGCCTACATCGCCGGCATGGATGATGTAATCGGATCCCTGCAGGGCAGCGAGGGCTTCAGGACGCAGCAGGCCGTGGGTGTCGGAAATGACGCCAATCGTCCATTCAGTGCGTTCTTCTGTCTCCGCCTTACCCGCAACTAGAGGCGAGGATGGCATATTTTTCTTGAAGAAAAACTCGAAGTCTTGATGGCAGCACCAGCACCAGCTCCTGCCATGTAAGCACCTTGCAGCGCACCCGCATTTCGGCGAAACGGACGGCCTGCATCACCTGGAACCAGGCTTCAAGCAGGTCAGGACGGCGCGAGTCAGCCAGCACACAGAAAGAGAAGCCGGTGGCGTGGGCTGCCAGCACATTGCGAATCAGCTGATAGCTCAAGTAACACTTTGCGTTTTGCGGAAGCTGCCGCCGGTAAAAGACGTCAGCAAAGTCACGGTAGGCGGCAAGGACGGCCTTGCTCCTGGTCTGGAAGTCGCCTTCGGTGAGCTTGGCCTCAACCAGCAAGTTGCCCAGTCGCATATCCACCTCGGTACGGTCGAACCTGCCGTGATGCAGAGGAACGCGGGCCTTGTAGCCGAATTGGGGTGGACCATCGGCTTCCGCGCCCAGCAGATGGAGCACCTGCCGGTCGGCGGCCACACCGGGATAGCAGAAGATGTTCATGAGCAGGGCGTCGGAGCTGTTGCAGGAATCGAGCTCGCACCAGCGGCGGCGGGTGCGCGGCAGCGACTTGGCTTGCGAGTGAGGTTTGGCTAGGCGCCGCCGCCACTCCGGCTTGCCGAGAATGGCGCGATAGCTGGCGGGAAGAAAATTGCCGTGCTGGCTGTCCGTAGCTTCGAAAAGCACGGATGGCACCCCGCCATAGCTGAGCTGATGGGCCAAGCCGCGGGTTTGTGCGTACTTCTGGCCGCATTCGCTGAGCTGCGCGCGCAGATGGCTGACGCAGGCGAGACCGCCGTCGAGGAGGGTAGCGGGCATGCCTTTCATCTTGCTGCGACCGGCCGTTGCCTGGCAAGGGGCGCTTCTTATTCGCTGGGATAGTTGGGGTATCATTTCATGATGCCAGCCGCGATTGAGTGCCGAGGCCTGCGCAAAACCTACGACGGCAAAGTCGAAGCCGTGCGCGGCCTGGACCTGGAAATTCAGACCGGGGAGTGCTTCGGACTGCTAGGCCCGAACGGGGCGGGAAAGACCACAACTATTGAGATTCTGGAAGGCCTGTTGGCGCCGACCGCCGGCCAGGTGACCATCCTGGGACGCACCTGGCAGGCACATCAGAGGGAGCTGCGCGAACTGCTGGGCATTTCGCTGCAGGAAACCCGATTCTCGGAAAAGCTGAGCGTGCGGGAAACGCTGGAACTGTTTGCCAGCTTCTATCGGAGGCCGCGTTCCTCGGCCGAGGTTATGCAGGAAATGGAGCTGACGGAAAAGGCGAACAGCTGGGTGGGCAAGCTTTCCGGCGGGCAGAAGCAGCGGCTGGCAGTGGCCACGGCGTTGGTGGGCAACCCGCAGATTCTGTTTCTGGATGAGCCCACCACCGGGTTGGACCCGCAGAGCCGGCGCCAGCTATGGGAGATTGTGCGCACCTTCCAGAAACACGGCGGCACAGTTTTGCTGACTACGCACTATATGGACGAGGCCGAGCGACTCTGCGACCGCATCGCCATTGTGGACCACGGGCAGGTGATTGCTCTGGGCACGCCCCCGCAACTGATCGCGCGCCTGGGCAGCCATCACGTGGTGGAATTCGCCACCAGCAACGGCGATGGAGCGGCCAGTAAGGAACTGTGGCGGGCCCTGCCGGGCGTGGATTCGGTGCACGAAGACGATGGCATGCTGCTGCTGCGGGTACGCGAGCCGCACCAGACCATTCCCGCGCTGCTGGCGGCGGTGGAGAGCCAGGGATCGCAGCTGGTGCACCTGACCACGCGCCAGGCCAGTCTTGAGGATGTGTTTGTGCATTTGACAGGAAGACATTTAAGGGAAGATTAAAAACCGGGGGTCAGGAGTCGGTAGTCGGGAGTCAGCAGAGGTTCGAGCCGAGCGAAAAAAATGGAGACGGCGAAAATAGCCAGGCCTGAAATTCAATCGGAAGGCACGGGGGCGGGAGCGGCGCCGGAGCGGCCCAAAGCGCCACGGCGGAACGGACGCTGGGCGGGCTACGGGCACCTGTTGCTGGCGCGTATGCGGGAGTTGCAGCGCGAGCCGGAAGTAATCTTCTGGGTATTTGTCTTTCCCCTGCTGCTGGCGCTGGGACTGGGAATCGCATTCCGTAACAAGCCGGCGGATGTGGCCCCGGTGGCCGTCGTTTCCGGTCCGGAGGCGCAGCGCGCGCTCCATTTGCTGCAGGCTTCGCCGCAACATGCCGCCATCCACGCCGATGTCGTTGATGATGCGCAGGCGCTCAAGGGCTTTCGCCTGGGCAAGTACGCGCTGGTGATCGAGCCTAAGCCCGGCGGCAGTTTCCAATATCGCTACGATCCGGCGCGTCCGGAAAGCGTGCTGGCGCTCGACCAGATTGATGATGCAATGCAGCAGGCGGCGGGCCGGCGCAATCCGCTCTCCACCTCAGCCCGAATTTCCAGCGAGCCGGGCGCGCGCTACATTGATTTCCTCATTCCCGGCCTGCTGGGCATGAACGTAATGAACGCAGCCATGTGGGGCATCGGCTTTGCGCTGGTGGAGATGCGCCAGCGCAAGCTGGTCAAGCGCTACCTGGCCACGCCCATGCGGCGCAGCGATTTTCTGCTGGCTCTGACCAGCAGCCGCCTGGTGCTGATGCTGATTGAGGTGGCGCTGCTGCTGGGCTTCGGGGTGCTCGTATTTCACATGAAGGTGCTGGGCTCGCTGGCCAGTATTCTGCTGGTGGGCACAGTGGGCGCACTCTCGTTCGCCGGGGTGGGGTTGCTGACCGCCTGCCGCGCAGAAAAAATAGAAAGTGTCAGCGGACTCATCAACCTGGTGATGCTGCCCATGTGGGTGTTTTCCGGCGTCTTCTTCTCTTACGAACGCTTTCCCGCGGTGGTGCAGCCCTTCATCAAGGCGCTGCCCCTGACCGCGCTGAACGATGCCCTGCGGGCCACCATCCTGGAAGGTGCGCCGCTGACGGCACAGGGCGGGCGCATCCTGATCATGGCAATTTGGGGAGCCCTCTCGTTCGCACTGGCGCTGCGCTGGTTCCGCTGGGTATAGCAAACCGGGAGTCAGGGCTCGGGAGTCAGGAGTCAGCGGGAGCGAGACGTTGCCAGCAACGTCTCTAACAGTTTCTTCATTCAATCAGCCACGAATATGGGTAGAGACGTAACTTGCGACCTCTTACAATGTTGGCGCGAGTGTGGAAGCCCACGGCTTCAGCCGTGGAATGGAGCGAGCTATTGCTCCGGGCTTTAGCCCCTGTGGTGAGGACTTGCGAAAATTGCAGTCGGCTTATCCACAGAGAACGCCGCCACAAATTCCTGCGGCTAGCGCCCGGCCGCCGGGGCGAAGCCGCGGATCATGCAATGAACCAGTGCCTCAATCTGGGCGGAACTCAACTGCTCGCCGAAAGCGGGCATGCCGCTATCTGTTCCGTTCTTTACGGCGCCAGCCAATTGTTGGTCGGTGCGTGACTCCTGCCAGGAGGAATCGGTGAAGTCGGGAGTGTGGCGCGAGGGGATGCCCTTGCCGCCGGCGCCGTGGCACATGGTGCAGTGCTGCGCGAACACCTGATTGGTTTCGCCACACTGGGGTACAACGGCAGCGGTGGGAGCGGGTGAAGGCGCAGCAGAACTGCTGGGGCTCGCCGCCGCAGGAGCCGCATAGCTCCACGTCTTAGCCGGCGGCGCACCGCGCGGGCGCAACCCAAAAGCGTATACCGTGCCGTCGTGTGTGGTGGCGAACACTTTGCCGTCGCCCACCGCCACGCCGGAGAAATGCGTCCAGCCGGTCATGGCGCCGGCGCTTGACCATAGCTGCCGGCCGGTGCGCGCGTCCAACGCGTAAAGGATGGCATGGCCGGTGTTCAGGTCTTCCCGGTTATGCCGCAGCTTGGTAATGTCCCCATTCATCACCTGCAGTGGGTTTTCCCCCGTGCCCAGAACGAAGGCTACGCCGCCGGCGATGGCCGCCGGGTCGGGCACGGCGATGTCTTCGGAAATCCAGGCGGGTTGCAGGGTGGGGCTGCCATCCTTCGCGGGCGCCACCTTGAATGCCATCACACTGCCCGATTTGACCGGCCCATAGCTCTGGGAAAATTGCGCCTCCGATGTCGGTTCGCCCCAGGAGGGCACATACAGCCAGGTTTCTCCCTGCGCATCGTGCCACACGCTGATTGCGCCCCAGATGCCGTTGGCCTCGAAAGTCTGCAGGCGGTTGGTGTAGCGGGGCGAGATGTAGTCGGCGATGCGGTGTTGGGCAGTGGACATGGTAGCCGCGTCTACGAGGTAAACCGCGCCCTCCTTGCCGCCGAAGGCCACCAGCACGCGTTTGCGCCAGCGGAAAATAGCCGGCGTGGTGGTGCCCATGTCGAGATCTTTATGAGTCAGGTATTGCCAATCCGCCGGAGTGTAATAGCCGGCGAGATTGAGAGTGCCGGGCGAGAGCTTGAGCACACTATCGCCGAACAGGTTGGCGGCGGGATCGAAGGGAGCATCGCCGGTAGCGCCATAAACGTAGCCGTCAAAGTCCACCGCCGGCCCGCCGCGGCCCCAGATGCCGGCGCCGCAAAATGACTTGCTGCACGCGCCCACGGCGCTGAAAAACACTACCGGCTTGCCGGGCGCATCGGGATTCATGGCCGCAATGCCGGAACGCGCGTTGTTGCAATCCTGGGACAGGCTGGTATAGAGCACGCCTCCGGAATAATTCAAACTCCACATTTTGGAATAAGGCGGCACAAAGCGTGCGGACGGCATCAGTTGCCGGCCGTCGGCGAGGGCGAGGGTAAGCAGGCGGCCATCGCTGGTGATGACGAACAGGCGCGCCTTGGCGGGATCAATTACCGGCGTGGCATTGAGTGCGTTGGGGCAAAGCCAGTCGGCTCCTGGAGGATGGGGCGCTTGCGCGGGCGCGTCAACTTTCCAGACCAGTTCGCCCGTACCGGCATCGAGGGCGAAGACGTGGTCGGAACTTCCGGCCACCAGCACCAGGTTCTTCGGGCCGGAGGCTGTAGCCACCCCGCGCACCACCAGTGGAGCGGTAAGGCCATTCATGGCCAGCTGCTGGTTGGGAAGCGCGGTTTTCCACACCAGTCCCATCTGTGAAACATTGGCCGCGGTGAAGGCGCGCTCGTCGCTGGCCACGCCCGAGCGCTGGGAATCGTGGCCATAAGTGAGCCACTGGCCGGATTGCGCAGAGACAAGCGAGCAAGAGCAAGCGAGGACGAAAACGCACAAGTACTTCAGCATAATCCGGTCAGGCCGCAGTCAGCATTCAGCCATGGAGAACCACCATTAGCGCCGGCGAGCCTTCCGTTTGGTCGCAGGCGCTGGTGCCGGCGCAGGCTGCGGCGGAGGCGGTTGCAGCGGAGCAGCCAGCGCCTGCTGCACGTCAGCAGGGATTTTGTCAGCATTGGCCAGCAACAGGCTCACCTGCCACATCTGGGTGGTGGAGAGCGATTTGCCGAATCCGGGCATGCCGGTCATGCGAATCCCGTTGTCCACCTTCCAGTAGGTTTCTCCCGGCGGATCGTCAGTGACGCCTTTGCCGTGAAAGAGCTGGGGCGGAGCAGGGAACTCACCGGTGGAAATGGCGGTTCTCGGCTGGCCAGGTAAACCGTGGCAGACGGCACAATTCTCGCGATAAACCTGGGCGCCGGCGGCGTAGGTGGCATCGTCGGCGGCAATGGGAACCGAGCTGGGCATCTCCTTCGCGATCCGCGCGTGCAGGGCTTTGTTGGCCAGCAGTTTTTCAAACGGCATGGGTTGCGCTGTGGTGGCCACCGGCGCCCTGCCGGTAGCAAAGTAGAAGTAAACTCCAGCGGCAATCGCGACGACCGCGACGATCATTCCCAAGATGAACGCTTTCATGCACTCTCCCGTGGTAACTGCGGTACGGCCCACTTTCAATGTGGGACACTATATCGGCAGGATAGCTTCAGAGACAACTCGAATACCTGCACCCAGCTCCGGATTTGGCGCTAACATAGTTGTTTCCTTTTTCGAGCGTGTTCCTGGGAGGCGCCCATGGCCGCTGTGATTCTGCTGGTAAACGGAAGCGAACATCGTCTCGACCTTCCTCCTGATCTTCCCCTTCTGTACGCCCTGCGCGAGCACCTGCAAATGACCGGCACCAAGTATGGCTGCGGCGAAGGCCAGTGCGGAGCCTGTACCGTGCTGCTGGACGGACGCCCGGTGCGCTCCTGCCGCACGCCGGTGTCACAAGCGGCGGGCAAGAAGATCACCACCATCGAAGGGCTGGCGCGCAACGGGAAGCTCAACGCCGTGCAGCAGGCGTTTCTGGATCAGGAAGCTTCCCAGTGCGGCTACTGCACGCCGGGAATGATCATGTCCACGGTGGGGCTGCTGAACGCCAATCCGCGGCCCAGCGACGAGGAAATAGCGCGTTTTATGAACGGCAATATGTGCCGATGCGGAACCTACGGGCGGATCATGGCTGCGATCCGGCAGGCGGCCCGGGAGTGGAAGGCGGAACGGTCATGAAAAGTGAAGCGATTACTCCAGCTGATCTGGAAGCGGCGCAGCACGAATCCATCGAGCACATGCCTCACGGCTTCGAACTTGACCGGCGGCAATTTTTCAAGCTGCTGGGCGGCGGGGTGCTGGTGTGCGCCTGCGCGGGCAGTGTCGCGGCCCAGGAGTCTGGGCGCGGCCGGCGGTCGCAACATGAGCTGCCGAAGGAGATTTCCGCCTGGCTTCATGTAGGAGAAAACGGCGCCGTCACGGTTTACACCGGCAAGGCGGAAATGGGGCAGAACATCCGCACTTCCCTGGCACAGCAGGTAGCCGAGGAGCTGCGGGTTCCGGTATCGGTCATCGCCATGGTCATGGGCGACACTGACCTGACGCCCTGGGACATGGGCACGTTCGGCAGCCGCACCACGCCCACCATGGGTCCGCAACTGCGGAAAGTGGCCGCCACCGCCCGCGAAGTGCTGGTGGCGATGGCGGCGGAGCGCTGGCATGTCCAACCCACAACGCTGACGGTGGCGGACGGCAGCATCACCAATCCTCAGACCAAGCAATCGTTGAGCTATGGCGAACTGACGCGCGGGCAACAGATCACCAAATTGATGCCGGAAGATCCATCCCTGAGGCCGCCGGCGGAATGGCGCGTTGCGGGAACTTCCGCGCCCAAAGTGGACGGTCGCGCGTTTGTGACCGGCGAGCACCGCTACGCCTCTGACATGATCCGCCCGGGAATGATGTACGGGAAAGTGCTGCGGCCATCGGCCTTCAATGCCACACTGGTGTCGGTGGACACCGCAGCCGCCGAACAAATACCCGGAGTTAAGCTGGTGCGCGATGGCAGCTTCATAGGCGTGGTCGCGCCCGACCAGAACACAGCGCAGCAGGCCACCAACGCCATGCGCGCCACCTGGAACGCGCCGGCGCAGCCTTCGAATAAGGACCTGTTTGACTATTTGCGCAAGAACGTGGATACCAGCGAGGAAGGCTTCCGCCACGAGGTCGGCTCGGTAGGGCAGAAGTTGCCCGCTTCGGCCAAAACCGTAACTGAGACTTATACCGT